>CALGGP010000308.1 GCA_937915885.1 uncultured Selenomonadales bacterium
GCGGGCGATGACGTGATCAGTCTGGTCAGAGGCAGAGGGATTGTCAATTACGCTACGGGCGACGGCAATGATGTGATTATCGGCTTCAGCGAACAGACGACGCTCGGCTTCGACTACGATACGATCGAGCAAACGGGCAATGACGCGGTGCTGACGGTCGGCGACGGGACGATCACGCTGAAGGATACGTCGATGTATCTGTTGACGGGTCGGATAAACGGCGGCGCATTTGCCAACGACAGCATCAATAACAGGTCGTCGAACAAATACATCACAACGGGGTCGGGCGGCGACACGATAACAAATCGCGGGTCGAACGTGACGATCAACGCGGGCGCTGACGGCGATCGGATAACAAACACCGGGTCGAACGTGAGCATCAACGGCGGGTCGGGCAATGATACCATCAATGCCTCGAGCGGCGAAGACGTGACGGTGAACGGCGGGCGCGGCGACGATCTCATCACGCTCCCGAGCGGCGCGAGTGTGTTGCAGTACGCGTCGGGCGACGGGCGCGACACGGTGACGGGCGTCAACGGGAACACGAGGCTCGACTTCGACTATGATGCGGTCACGCAAACGGGCGCGGACGTGGTGATGACGATCGGCAACGGCTCGATCACATTCAAAAACACCGCCCTTATAACGGTGTCGCCGCAATTGATAGGCACGGCGAATGCAGATTCGCTCGTCAACGATGTCGATACGAGACACATTTTGGCGAAGGCGGGCGACGACACGATCGAAAACAGCGGGTCGTCATTGCGTATCGAGGCGGGCGACGGGAACAATCGGATCACAACCGGCGGGTCGAATGTGACGCTCGCAAGCAACGCGGGCGACGATGTGATAATAAACAGCGGGTCGAATGTGACGTTGCTAAGCGGCGGCGGAGCGGATACGGTCACCAACTCCGGTGAGCGCGTGAGGACATACGGCAACTCGGGCGACGATGTGATAACAAACAGCGGAGCGAACTCGAGGACATACGGCAACTCGGGCGACGACGTGATCGAAAACAGCGGGTCGAAAGCGTACATAGACGGAGGCGCGGACAATGATACAGTCGTCAACAGCGGCGCCGACGCGGTGATGTACGGCAGTGAGGGCGACGATTCGATAGTCAACAGCGGCACGGGAGCGTTTATTGTCGGCAACGCGGGCGACGATACCATCACAAACGACGCCGACAACGCGGTGATCTACGGCGGAGCGGACAATGATGTGATAGAAAACAGAGGGTCGGGCGCGGATCTCGACGGAGGCGAGGGCGATGATACCGTCACCAACAGCGGTGCGAACGTCTCAATCAGAGGCGGCTACGGCAATGATGTGATCAGTCTCAACGGCGGCTCGGAGATGATCATATATTGGACGGAGGGCGCAGGCGACGACACGATTTACGGCTATTCTGATCGGAGTTTGCTGATATTCGCCGGGAGCGCGGGAATAGAGGACGGACTGAAATATGATGCGCTCGAGCAGAGCGGGTCGGACGCGGTGATGAAGGTCGGCTCGGGCTCGATGACATTCAAGGATACGGACATGCTGACGTTCATCCCGAAGGTGGTCGGCACCAACGGCGCGGATTCGCTCATCAATACGACGGACGAAATTTATGTAAGCGTGGGCGCGGGCGACGATACGGTAGTCAACAGCGGCTTGAATGTGACGATAAACGGCGGCGCGGGCAATGACGTGATCAGTCTCGACGGGGGCTCCGCGCGGATTGACTATCGCTCGGGCGGCGGCAATGATACGGTGTACGGCTTCGACGACAATGCGACGCTCGGATTTGATTATGATTCGATCGAACAGCGCGGCAGTGATGTGGTGATGAAGGTCGGCTCGGGCTCGATCACATTCAAAGATGCGGACGTTCTGACGTTCATGCCGCTTGTGGTCGGAACGGACGATGCGGATTCGATTGCGAACGCGACGGACGGAGTGTATGTAAGCGTGGGCGCGGGCGACGATACGGTAGTCAACGACGGCTTGAATGTGACGATCAACGGCGGCGCGGGCAATGATGTGATCAGTCTCAACGAGGGCGCGGAGGTTATTCGATACGAGTTGGGCGACGGGGATGATACGATCTACGGTCTGACGGAGCGGACGGTGCTCGACTTTACCTGTGATTCGATCCCGCGCGTGACGGGTTCTGACTTGATTATGTACGTCGGCAAGGGCTCGGTGACGTTCAAAGGTGTCGACATACGTGGCTTGATGAAGAAGATGATCGGCAGCACGACGAGCGGTCAGTCGTTTAACAATTGGCTTGGCAGTAATACGGCAATAACGGGAAGCGCGGGCGATGATACGATCAGCAACGGCGGCTCGCCGGCGACGATCGATGCGGGCGCGGGCAATGATCTGATTGAGAACACGGGGCTGCGAGCGGTGGTCAACGGCGGCGACGGTAATGATGCGATCATGAACGAAGGCGGGCTTGCGACGATAACCGGCGGGCGCGGCAATGATGTGATCATGCTGGCGGGCGGCTACGAAGTGATCAATTATGCGTCGGGCGACGGCGACGATACGATAATCGGCTTCGACGGTCGGCGGGAGCTCAATTTCGAGTATGATTCGATCGAACAGCGCGGAGTGAACGTGCTGATGACGATCGGCGACGGCTCGATCACATTCAAGAACACGTCGATAGATATGTTCAACGTGGGAGGCAACGGGCAATTGGCGGCGACAGACGAGCTCGCATCGATCATCGAGCCGTCCGCTCCGCTTGATCTCGACGAGCCGCTCGAGCTCGGACAATCTTCGGCGCTCGATAAAATTCTCGCCGTCGGAATGAAAAAAGCAGAGGGGCGCTTAAAATGATCACGGTAAAGGGCGGATCGTCCAAAATCACCGACTCGGATCAATTCGGCTTGGCTTTGTTGGTCTTTTTACGACCGTTTGCTTCGATCCTCGGCGACGGCAACAATCAAACGATCAAAGACGACTTCGACGGTGTTTTGAGGTTCCTCAGCAATGAAGTCTTCATCAGCACCGACGGCGGCAACGATCAAATCACCTTCGGCGGATATAAAGCCACCGTCGACGCGGGCGCGGGCAACGACGTGATCTCCAACTCCGCCGACAACGTCACCGTCAATGCCACTCAAGGCATTAATACCGTCACCAACAGCGGCAAGGATTTTGTCCTCTTGACTTCGACAAATCCAATCAACATAAACAACTCCGCCGCCGATATCACCTTCAACGGCACCGACGGCGACGATACGATCGAAAACAGCGGCGACAACATCAAAATCAGAAGTTATGCGGGCGACGACGCGATCACCAACAGCGGCGCAAAGGTCTCGATCCAAGCCGGCGACGGTGACGACGTGATCTCCAACAGCGGAGAGAACGCTTACATCGACGGCGAAAAAGGCAATGATAACATCACCAACACTGCCAATAATGTTTCGATCAACAGCGGCGAAGGCGACGACGCGCTCACCAACGGCGGAGCAAAGGTCTCGATCCTCAGCGGCGAAGGCAATGATGTCATTCAGAACAGCGGAGAGAACGCGACGATTTACGGCGAAGACGGCGACGATCGAATCAGCAACTCGTTGAGCGGCGCGTATATCAACGCAGGCGTGGGCAATGATTTCATCGACAATCGCGGCGACAATTCTACCGTCGAGGGTGTCGCGGGAAATAATCTCATCTACAATCGCGGCAGTAACTCGACGGTCGAGAGCGGCGTCGGCAATGATACGATCAACAATTGGGGCAACAACATATACATGACCGGCAGCATCGGAGATAATGTTTGGATCAACGAAGGCTCGAATGTCAGAATTTCTGATGCCGGCGGCAGTAATCTTATCAGAAATACCGGCGCCGACACCCGCATCTATGTTGGCGGCGGCAATGATACGATCTACAGCTCCGGCGTTCGCTCGTACATCACCAACTCGTCGGGCAACAATTTTGTCAGCGTCAGCGGCGCCAACTCGAGCGTGATCACTGCCGACGGCAACGATACGATCATAGTCTCGAGCGCGAAAGTAAAGTCGTCCGATTTCGCGATCCGCGTCGTCAACGGCGACAATCGAATTTCAAACGAAGTATCGGGCACGAAAATTAGCGTCGGAGGCGGCGACGACAGCATCAATAACACCGGCAGTGATGTCAACATAGTCGCGGGCGACGGAAATAACACCGTCGTCAGTCGCGGGACGGGGCTCAACATCAGCAGCGGTTCGGGCAATGATTACATCAACAGTCAAGGAATGAACTCCGCGCTCAACGTCGGCGCGGGCGACGACACGATCATAACCACGGGCGACATAGTGACGGTGCGCGGCGGCGACGGAAATGATTTGATAACCAACGGGCGCGGGGGATATAACGCGCGGATTTACGGCGACGCGGGCAATGACACGATCGAAAACGGCGGCGATTCGTCGACGATCGAGGGCGGCGCGGGCAATGATGTGCTCGTCAATAATGTCGGCGGCGATGATGTGTCGATAAACGGGGGCGCGGGCGACGACACGATCACCAACCGCGCGG
The DNA here is from genome assembly GCA_937915885.1 of uncultured Selenomonadales bacterium. Taxonomy (GTDB): domain Bacteria; phylum Bacillota; class Negativicutes; order Selenomonadales; family Selenomonadaceae; genus Quinella. The sequence continues at coordinate 4,531 of CALGGP010000308.1, forward strand.
ACGAAGTGATCATCGTCGATGTCAACGGCAAAAGTTTCGTCACCGACAGCGGTGAGCACTCGACGATCACCACCGGCGCGGACGACGACACGATCGACAGTCGCGGCGAATACTCTTACATCGACGCGGGCAACGGCGCCAACCGCATAACCGACGGCGGCGATTACTCGACAATCCGCGCAGGCTCGGGCGACGATTCGATCGTAAGCAGCGGCGATCGCTCGAAAATTGAAGTCGGGAGCGGCAACGACACGATCGAAAGTCGCGGCGCGCATTCGATTCTCAACGGCGGCGACGGACATAATCACGTCACCAACGGCGGCGCTCAATCGTCGATCAAAACCGCCGACGGCGACGACACGATCACCAACGGCGGGGACGATGTGACGATCTCTGCGGGCGCGGGCAATAACATTATTTCCAACGGCGGCGATCGCTCGAGGCTCGAAGTCGGCGCGGGCAACGACATTGTTTCCAACAGCGGCGCCAATTCGACGCTCGAGCTCGGCGCGGGCGATGATTCGCTCAAAAACAGCGGGTCGAACTCGTACCTCAACGGCGGCGCGGGCAATGATACGCTCGAAAATCGCGGCGGGCATTCGACGATTGAGGGCGGCGTCGGAAATAATTACATCACCAACGACGGCGACAACACCGGCATCCGCTCGGGCGGCGGCAACGACATTGTTTCCAACAACGGCGATCAAGTGTACATCGACGTCTCCGACGGCAACGATACGCTCGAAAATCGCGGCGCGGGCTCGACGATTGACGGCGGCAACGGCGACAATCACATCACCAACGGCGGCTCCGATTCAAAAATTTACGGCGGCTCGGGCAAAGATACGGTCGTCAACAGCGGCGCGAACTCGACGCTCCTCACTTACGACGGCGACGACGCGATCACCAACGGCGGAGCGAACGCTTACATCGACGCTTCCAACGGCAATGATGCGATCGAAAATCGCGGAGCGCGGACGACGATTTACGGCGGCTCGGGCAATGATACGATCACAAACAGCGGCGCGGGCTCGACGATTTACGGCGGCGACGGCGTTGCTCTCATCGAAAACAACGCAAGTCTCACGGCGATTGTCGGCGGCGCGGATGTCGATATCATCATCAATAGCGGCGCGGGCTCGACGATCAGCGTCGGCGGCGGAGCGGATTCGATCGAAAACAACGGCGCGGGCTCGGTGATCGATGTCGGCGACGGAGCGGACGACATCATCAATCTTGTCGGCGGAAGCAATTCGACACTCGACGCGGGCGCGGGCTCCGATCGGATTGTCAATCGCGCGGCGTTCGTCGAAATTCGCGCGGGCGACGACAATGATCTCATCGAAAGCAACGGCGACAATGTCACGGTCGACGGCGGACGCGGCAATGACGTGATCAGTTTGTCGGGCGACAACGAAGTGATTAAATATGTTGAAGGCGACGGCAATGATACGATCTACGGCGTCACCGCGCGGACGCGGCTCAACTTTGATTTTGAGGTGCTCACGGTGTCGGGCAATGATGTCGTCGTGAGTGCATACGACGGTCGTTTGACGTTTGTCGATGCCGATGTGAAAGTGTTTTTGCCGTGGGATGTCGGCACCGACGGCGACGATGTCATGAGAAATACGACGTCCGCGACCAACATCAGTCTCGGCGCGGGCAATGATTCAATCAAGAATGAAACGCTCGCGGCGAATGTGTTCATCGACGTGGGCTTGGGCGACGACACCGTTTGGAATTACGGAGTGAAAGCGACGGTGGACGGTGGCGACGGCAATGATCGATTCTACAACCTCGGAACGGACGCGATGATTAACGGCGGCAACGGCGCTGATTCGATCCGAAATTACGGCGCGAATGTTTTGATCGACGGCGGCAACGGCGCCGACACCGTCATGACTTCGGGCTCGAGCTCGACGGTGTACGGCGGCGAAGGAAATGATTGGCTGCGCATCGAGAAGAAAACCGACAATGCGATGTTGTTCGGAGGCGCGGGCAATGACACGTTGACAGCCAACGGCTCGAGTGCGACGCTCGACGGGGGCTTGGGCAATGATGTGATCAACGTCGGCAAGACGGCGAAGAACGCGGTGATCAATTACGCGCTCGGCGATGGCAACGATACGATCATCGGCTTCAACGAGACGACGACTTTGATCACCAATTATGATTCGATCACTCAGTCGAATAAAGATGTGCTGATACAATCGGGCGACGGCTCGATCTTGATCAGAAATGCGACGGTCGAGCAGATAAGCGCGGCGCTCATTCAACGCCCGACCGCCAATAACGCGTTGCCCGCGAGCGGCGCCTTCAACGAGGCGATCAATGACGGCGACGCGCTCAACAATTGGACGGCGCATGTGTCGATGAGCGGCTCGAGCGCAAACGATGTGATAGCCAATCGCGGCGACGGAGTGACGATTGATGCGGGCGAGGGCAATGATACGATCTCCAACGTCGGCGACGGCGCATCGATCCGGTGTGCGGTCGGCGCGGACTTCGTTGACAACAGAGGGGCGGCAGTGACGATCAACGGCGGCGGCAATGATCTCATCGTCAACAGCGGCGATCAATCTTCGCTCGGAACTTTCAACGGCGCCAACACGATCGAAAACAGCGGCGCGCACACGAACATCTTCAGCTACTACGGAGCCGATCGCATCTCCAACGTCGCCGATTTCGCGACGATCGGGGCGATCGGCGGTCATAACACCGTCAACAACGGCGGCGCTCACTCGTCGATCCGAAGCGGCGGCGGCGACACGATCACCAACAGCGGGGCGAACGTGACGATTGACGGAGCCGGCTTAAAAATTTTCATCGAAAACAGCGGCGCTCAATCGTCGATAAAAACCGCCGACGACAGCGACACGATAAACAACACCGCCGCGAACACGAACATTTACGACGACGGCGGGCATAATCGCATCACCAACAGCGGCGACAACGCGACGATCGCCACCGGCACTTTCGGCGACGACACGATCATCAACAGTGGCGATTCCGTGTCGATTGCCGACGGCGGCGGCGACAATCGCATCACCAACGACGGCTCGGACGTGACGATCACAACGGGCGCGGGCAATGACACGATCGACAATCGCGGCTCCGACGTGACGATCACAACGGGCGCGGGCAATGACACGCTCGAAAACGACGGCGAACAATCGATGCTCGACGCGGGCGCGGGCAATGATAAAATCATCAATCGGGCGCAACGGGCGACGATACGCGGCGGCGCGGGCAATGATGTGATCAGTTTGTCGGGCGGCGCGGAAGTCATTCAATACTCGACGGGCGACGGCGACGATACAATTTACGGCTCCTCCGCGCGGACGACGCTCGACTTCGATTATAATTCACTCCAACAATCGGGCGCTGATGTGATCGCCCGCGTCGGCAGCAACTCGCTCACATTCAAGAACGCCGACATGATGATGTTGGCGACGAAAATTCTCGGCACTTCCGACGACGATTCGCTCTATAACTATAACAACTTGAGACGCATTAACGCGTTCGCGGGCGACGACACGATTGAAAACATCGGCTCGACGGTTGAAATTGCGGGCGGCGACGGCGACGACTTGATCATAAATCGCGGGGCGCGCGTGACGCTCGACGGGGGCGCGGGCGACGATGTGATCAGTCTCAACGGCGGCTCGGCGATCATCAAATACACTGCGGGCAACGACAGCGTCTACGGGTTCGACGGTTTTTCGACGCCGGACTTCGATTTTGATTCGTTCGCTCAAGTTGGCTCGGACGTGGTGATGAAAATCGGCGAAGGCTCCGTCACATTCAAAAACACCGATCTCATGGCGATGGTGTCTGATGTGTACGGCGGCGACGGCGACGATTCGATCTCCAACACAAAAATTTTGCGATTCATCGAGACGGGGCGGGGCAATGACACGATCGAAAACAGCGGCGCGCTCGTGACGGTGCTCGGAGGCAACGGCAATGATGTGATCGCCAACGACGGCGCGTCGGTGTCGATTGACGGAGGCAACGGCGATGATGTGATCACCAACTCGGTCGGCGGCGCTCACGTGACGATCGAGGCGAATTACGGCAATGATCGCGTTGTCAATTACGCTTCGACCGTCAAAATTCGCGGCGGCTACGGATATAATTTCATCACCAACGTCGGCGCGGACGTGACTATTGAATGCGATTCGCTTAATGACGTTATCGAAAACAGCGGCGACAATGTGACGATCAACGCCGGTAAAGGCAACAATGATATCACCAACGAAGGCGACAAGGCGACGATCCTTGCCGGTTACGACGCCGACACGATCATCAATCTCGGCGACGACTGCTCGATCAACGGCGGCGACGGACATAATCACGTCACCAACAGCGGCGCGCGCTCGACGGTGATCGCCGGGGCTTATGACAGCATCACGGTCGAAAACGACGGCGAATATTCGACGGTTCGTGCGAGCAACGGCGCCGACTCGATCATAAACAGCGGCGCGCACTCGTCGATTTTCGCGGGCACGGGCAATGACACGCTCGAAAACACCGGCGCCTACTCGACGCTCGACGGCTCCTACGGAACCGCTTACATCATCAACGGTGGCGATCATTCGTTGATAAAAACTTACAGCGGCAATGATACGGTCGTCACCGGCGGCGCCGACGTGACGATCAACGCGGGCTCGAGTGCGATCATTTATCTCGACGGCGGCTCCGAAGTCCTTCAATATTCTGCGTACAGAGCCGATTGCGTTGTTTACGGAGCCTCCGCGCGGACGTCGCTGGGCTTCAATTACAATTCGATCGAGCGATCGGGCGCGGACGTCGTGATGCGGATCGGCAACGGCTCGATCACATTCAAGAATACCAACATCACGACGTTGCTCAAAGAAATTGTCGGCACCGACGGCGCGGACTCGATCGCCAACGCCGAAGATTTTCAATACATCAGCGTGGGCGGCGGCAATGATACGGTCGTCAACGGCGGGACGGACGTGACGATCAACGGCGGTACGGGCGATGACGTGATCAGTCTGACGGGCGGCTCCGCGCGGATCGAATA
>CALGGP010000309.1 GCA_937915885.1 uncultured Selenomonadales bacterium
CACCCGCCCTTATGTCCTAACGGACTGTTTTTCGGGATGACGGATTGAGGGCGCCGCCGACGCTCCCACCCTCGGAGTGCGGCGCCCAAATTGTGACAGTGGTTCCCGCCCGCGTCGTCGGCGCCCCATGATTATCGGCAACGACTTTGTCAAAGGTAGGAAATTTATGCGTTCCGCATCGTCATCTGCAGCCCGAGCTCGTCGAGCATCTTCTGTTCTTCGCGCAGCGCCTCTTCATTGTACTCCTTCAGCCGCTTCTCCTTCAACTGCTCGATGCTCTTCAACTTCGTCATCATCTGCATCAGCACCCGCAGCCGCTTCTGTTTTTCATTCATGCACTCGAGAATCACGCGCTGTTGTTTTTCAATCTGTTGCCGCTTCCAACTGAAGAACGTGTTGTACGTCATTATGACGCCGATCGTGACGGTTTTGCCCTCCCCGTTGATCAGCGCCGCGTACTCGTCCTGACCGTGTTTCATCTCGCGCAACAACATTTGAAGGCGCTCGCGATTTTCCTCGAGCGTGCGCGACGCCTCCGCGAATTTTTGTTCCGCCTCGTCTTTTTTCCGACGCGTCACCTTTAGGAGCGTCTCCAATTGGAATTTGAAACGTTTCAAGGCGCGTCACCTCACTTGCCGGAGATTTTTGCGAGCTTCTTTTCGGTGGCGTCGTAGGTGTCGACCTCGAAAATGCCTTGACAGAGGAACTCGTTAATGGCGTCGATTTTTTGAATCGCAAGGTCGATGCGTTTGCTCGAGCCCTTGACGTAGGCGCCGATGTGGATCAAATCCTCCGCGTCGCGATAGACCGCCATCAACGCGCGCATATTTTGAGCCGCCTGAAGGTGTTCGGGCGAAACGACTTCATTCATCACGCGGCTGACGGAGCCGAGGATATCAATCGCGGGGAAATGATTTTGGGCGGCGATCGATCGGCTCAACACGATATGCCCGTCGAGGATTGAGCGGACGGCGTCGGCGATCGGTTCATTCATATCGTCGCCGTCGACGAGCACGGTATAAATTCCCGTGATCGAGCCGTGCTCACTGGTGCCGGCGCGCTCGAGCAATCGGGGGAGCAACGCGAACACCGACGGAGTATAACCGCGCGTGGCGGGCGGCTCGCCGATCGTCAAGCCGACTTCGCGTTGAGCCATCGCAAAGCGCGTCACCGAATCCATCATCAGGATCACTTTATGCCCTTGATCTCGAAAGTATTCGGCGATCGCGGTGCCCGTCATGGCGCCTTTGATGCGCACGAGCGCGGGCTGATCGCTGGTGGCGACGACGACGACGGAGCGTTTCAAGCCCGCCTCGCCAAGATCGCGCTCGATAAAATCTCTGACCTCACGTCCGCGCTCACCGACAAGAGCGATCACGCTGATATCGGCTTCAGTGTTACGAGCGATCATCGACAGGAGCGTAGATTTACCGACGCCCGAGCCCGCCATTATTCCGATGCGTTGACCGTCGCCCATCGTGATCAAGCCGTCGATGGCGCGCACTCCGACGTAGAGATTTTCATTGATGCGCGGACGTGTCATGGGATTTGGGGGCGGCGCCTGGAGCGGATATTCCAATTTCGAGAGGATAGGACCTTTACCGTCCATGGGATTGCCGAGCCCGTCGAGCACGCGACCGAGCAGTTCTTCGCCGACTTTGACTTGGAGCATTTTTTGAGCGGCAACGACTTCGCAGCCGGGACCTACGCCCTGCATTTCGCCGATTGCCATCAGCATAGTAAAACCTTCGCGGAAGCCGACGACTTCAGCGGGGATGGGGTCGTAAGTCGGAATTTTGGAGATCACATAGCAAAGCTCACCGACGCTGACGGGCGGTCCTTGCGACTCGATGACGAGCCCGACGACTTGAGTGACCTTGCCGGTGAGCTTAATGGTTTTGCAATCGGTGATCGCGTCGATCAGTTTGCTGACGTTGATATCATTTTTAATCGTACTCATATTTTTAATCTCGAGAGTTTGTTTAGTGGCGCCGTCGAAATTTTTATTGGGGCGCCGCCTGCGCTCCCACCCGTTGAGCTCGGCACCCAACTTATGTAGCGGTTCCCACCCCGCGCCGGCGGCGCCCTTTGTTCGTTGATTGCTGTCGACGGTTGAGTGCCGCCAATAATGGTTAAGCGCCGCCAACGGGTTGAGTGCCGCCGACGTTGATTAAGCGCCACCGACGTTTGGGCGTCATCGACAGTTGGGCGTCATCGACGGTTGGGCGTCATCGACGGTTGAGTGCCGCCAACGACGGTTGAGTATCGACAACGGTTGGACGCCGCTGCCGATCGTGCAGGCGTCGTCGACGCGGGGTGGGCATGCTAACCTCTGTTGGGCGCCGTCGGTCGTGGGTGGGAGCGTCGACGGCGCCCCTCCAACCGTCGTCTCGACACTTATTGTGACGGCAGAACGGAGCGGATCGCGTCTTTCATCAGTTCGATCTGAGTGAGGAGCCGCGCATCGACGCCCCCGTTCGGCGTCTCCACTACACAATCTCCCACGCTCAACACGTCGTCCGAGATCACCTCGAGCACCGCCGTCCCGTCCGTCAACATCGCTTGAAATTCCGCCTTCGCCATCAACACGATATCGTAGTTGTCCGGCGCCACGTGTATTTTTATTTCCTTCTGATCGCGCACCTGCTTGATCGCTTGACGCACCACCGGCAACACCACTTGAGGCACGTCGAGGAAGTGTTGAGGCAAAATCTTTTCGATCGCGAGCATCACGATCTTTGCTATGTCCTCCTCCGCGCGGATAAAATACTCCGCCGTCAACTCCTTCGCGTCCTGCAGAGTTTTTTGCGCCTTTTGATTCGCCTCTTTGATTTTGCCCGCGAACTCCTTTTTGGCGGTTTTTACTCCGTCGTCGTAGCCCTTCTTCTTGCCTTCCTTGATCCCTTCGTCGCGCCCCTGCTTGACCGCGTCGGCTCTCGACTTCTCCACGTCCGCCTTCAACTTTTCGATCTCGACCTTTGCTTTGTCGAGCAACTCTTGACGCTCATTCTCCGCCTTCTGCTTGAGAATGTTCGCCTCCGTCTCGGCGTCCTTCAATTTTTGGATCGCGCGTTGCTCCTTCGCGGCGATCTCCGCAAGGATTGTATTGACCGCCTCTTCGTCGATGGCGGGCTCGGCTGTTTTGACTTCGGACTGCTCGGCATCATCGGAGGCGGCATCGTCGTCGGGGCGCTCGATCGGATCGGGCTCGGGCGCGACTTTGATAACGACCGGATCACTCCGAAGCATCGGCGTCCTGACGATTTTATTATACAATCATCTCGTCTCCTTGACCGCGGGAAACTACTATTTCGCCCTTCTCCTCGAGCACGCGGATAATGTTGACGACCTTTTGTTGCGCCTCTTCGACGTCGCGTATCTTGACAGGTCCCATGTACTCGATCTCTTCTCGCAACATTTCTGCCGCGCGCTTCGACATGTTTTTGAATATCTTGTCCTGAACGTCCTGCCCCGTCGCCTTCATCGCCAACGACAAATCTTTCGTGTCGACCTCGCGCAACACCAACTGCAACGAGCGGTCGTCGATCATCACAATATCCTCGAACACGAACATCAAACGCTTGATATCCTCCGCCAACTCGGGGTTGTCGACCTCGAGCGTTTCGATGATCGTCTTTTCGGTGTTGCGATCGACGCGGTTGAGCACTTCGACGATCGCCTGCACGCCGCCCGCCGTGGTGAAGTCCTGCGTCGACAGTGCCGACAGTTTTCTTTCGAGAACGCGTTCGATCTCTCGAATGACGTCCGGCGATGTCCGATCCATCGTCGCGATGCGTTTTGCCACGTCCGCTTGAATGTCGGGCGTGAGACCGCTCATTACGATTGCCGCCTGATCCGGCTCGAGATACGCCATGACCAGCGCGATCGTCTGCGGGTGTTCGTTTTGAATGAAGTTGAGCAACTGCGACGGGTCGGTTTTTTTGAGGAAATCGAACGGTTTGACCTGCAGTTTTGTTGTCAAGCGGCTCATAATGATCTTCGCCCTTTCCGTGCCGAGCGCCTTTTCGAGCAGATCGTGCGCGTATTCGAGACCGCCGGTCGAGATGTAATCGCGCACCATCATCATCTGATAAAATTCGCTGAGAACGGCGCTTTTCTGGTCGGCGGAAATCTGCTTATTGTTGGCGATCTCGAGCGTGATGTTTTCGATCTCGGTATCGTCCATATGACGAAAGAGTTTCGCCGAATACTCCGGACCGAGAGTGATGAACAGGATGGCGACTTTGGCGGTGGCGGTAAGTTTAGGCGCGCCTTCGCCGTACATATCGCCCGAACCTTTATCGCCCTTCGGAGCTGCTGCCATACACATTCACCTCATTTTTTTCAATCCGATTGTAGGTGCCGTCCCACCCGTCCCTGAAAGGCGCCGCCGACGCGGGGCGGTAACTGTTTCCTCCATTGAGCGACTTGCTCCAAAAGCAGTCGGACGCCGTTGCCGGGCGCTGTAAAAAGTTGGGGCGCCGCCGTCGCGGGTGGGAACCGCGTCCTCAATTGGGCGCCGCACTCGGGGGTGGGGGCGACGGCGGCGCCCTCTTTTAACCGGCGGGAAAAATTATCCGTCTTCCTCGAGCCATTGTTTGATGATCATAGCGGCTTCAACCGGATGCTCATCGATAAATGCCAAGATAGCCCGCTTCTCGTCGCGCTGACTGCGCTCCTCGGGCGTGAGATCGGCGTCGTCAATTTCACCCGATTCAATCATAGACGCACGCTCCTCCTCAAGCAACCGCTGACGCTCCTGCTCGGCAGCCATAAGTGCCTGCTCCTCCGCAAGACGTTCCTGCTGCTTCCGACGACGATACATCAGGAAGCCGCCGACCAACAGCGACGACAACAGGATCAACGCGCCGATCTCGGTGTAGAGGATTCGCTCTTGACGCTTGCGCTCCGCGAACTCCGCCGCACTCAACTGCTCGCGCGCGTCGTTGCTGAACGGCAACGCCTCTACCGATATCGTATCGCCGCGTTCCTCATTGATGCCCGCCGCCGACGCCACCGCTCTCAACAATCCCTCCTGTTGAGGCTCCGTGACTGTATCGTTGACGAGCACTGCGACCGTCAAGCGACGGATCGACCCGGGCGACGCGATGATTCTCTGATTTTCTTCGTTGACTTCATAGTTCTTCGTCGATTCCTTACGCTCATATTCCGCGTTGGCGTTTCGATCCTCCGCGATGTAGCCCGGGATATTCGCCTGCACTCCCGCCGGTCCGCCCGGGATATTCGATTCGCCCGCGTAACTTTCGCTGACGTCTTGTTGAGATCGAATAATGCCCGCCTCATCGACCACCGGAGTGAACGTCTGACGATCGGTCTTCTTTTCATCGAAGTCGAGCTCGACACTCACTCGCGCAAACGCATTGCCCGGTCCGAGACTTTGATCGAGCATCGATTGAATGTTTTCTTGAATGTGCTCGCGAACTTTTTGCGTCATTTCGATTTGCGCCAACGCCTGCATGCTCATGTTCTTTTGTCGGAGCACATCGGGGTCTTCTCTCTCGTTGAGAATATTGCCCTTGTCGTCGACGATCGTCACATTATCCGCGCGGAGCCCCTGCACGCTGTGACTGACGAGATTGACGATACCTTTGATCTCGCGCTCTTTGAGCTTGACGTCGGGATTGAGCACGAGCATGATCGACGCCGTTGCCGGCTTCTCGTTTTTCTTATAGAGACTGTCCTCGGGCAAAACGATGTGGACGCGTGCCTTCTCGACCGCGTCTATCTGCTCGATCGTCCGCGTCAATTCGCCCTGCAGCGCCTGTAAGTAATTGACTTTGTTTTGAAATTCGGTCACGCCGAGTTTGCTGTCATCGAAAATCTCAAAGCCTTTCGAGCCGCGCGGCAACCCGCTCACCGCCAACGAAAGCCGAGTGTTATGAACGTCGCCGGGCAACACAAAAATGTTGGTGCCGGTTTTCGTCTCTTCAACCGAATATTGAGTGCCGGCTTCCTTGAGCGCGTTGACAACGTCGCCGGCGTCTTTTGTCTCCAAATTGGTGTACAGCGGAACCATTTCGGGCTTGCTGCCGTACCAAAAGCTGATACCGAGTAGCAGGATTAGGAATGCGGCGGCAGACCCGACGATGATGTAACGTTGCCTGCCCTGATACCTGTTCCACAGCTCCCGATATCGAGCTATCCAATCCGCCATGCTCTCATCCCTTTAACAATATTTTTGCGGTGGACGCTTTCTATTAAGGAGCCGCGGCTCCCACGATATGAGTCAGCTGAATCGTCACCGAACATCACACCTGCATTCGCATTATCTCTTGATACGCCGCCGTCGCCCGATTGCGGAGTTGCAACGTCAGTTGGAGCGATATCTCCGCCTTTTGCGATGCGATCATGACTTGCGAGATGTCCTCGATCCGTCCTGCGGCGAGCGCGGCGTTCATCTCGTCCGATTGCAATTGCAGTTCGTTCGTCGCCTTGAGCGCGTCCGTCAAAAATTCGCCGAAGGATTTGACGGGCGGCGCCTGTTCCGTTTCCTCAATGTGAGATTTCGCGTGCAGCGTGACCGGCGTCATCTGCAGTGCATTTATTTCCATCATCATTCCTCATTTCCGATTATCGACCCGAAATTTCGAGCTCGGCTTTTCGACGTAACCTTCTTCGTTGGCGTCGGGATGCCCGGGATCGTAGACGAGAGGTCCCTGCGAATCGTCCTCGGCGATCATCACCGCGCGGACTCCCTCGCCGCCGACTTTTTAAATCCGATCGCCTTCTGAATCAACTGTTCTATCGACCCGAAATTTCGAGCGCCTTCATCGCCATGCTCTTGGCGGCATTGATCGTCGTAACATTCGCCTCGTATGCGCGCGACGCCGTGATCATGTCGACCATCTCCGTAACGACGTTGACGTTCGGCTTCTCGACGTAACCTTCTTCGTTGGCGTCGGGATGCCCGGGATCGTAGACGAGCGGTCCCTGCGAATCGTCCTCGGCGATCATCACCGCGCGGACGCCCTCGCCCGCCGACTTCTTAAATCCGATCGCCTTCTGCAGCAATTGTTCAAACGAATCGATCGTGCGCTCGCGCGGCTCGAATACCACGTACCGACGATGATACGCGCCGCCTTGATCCGTTCGCGTCGTATTCGAGTTCGCTATGTTGTTCGATATGACGTCCATTCTGAGCCGCTCCGCCGTCAACCCTGACGCGGCGGCGTCAATTCCAAGAAACATGCTCATTTATAATTCCACTCCGATCACTGTTGTCCGCTGGTTATGACTGCCTTCATCTTGCTGACGTAGCTTGCCATTTGCGTCGCGAGCGCGTTGAAGTAAATCTGATTTTTCGCCAGGTTCGCCATCTCGATATCGATATCGACGTTGTTGTCGTCGACGCGCATCAATGTCGATTTATCGTCGACGATCTGAGGGATCGCATAGAACGGCGCCTCGACCTCCGGCAGATGCTTCGCATGAGTCCGCGCGGGTTTGAGCCGTCCGTCGTCCGTCGGTCCGTAGAGCTCCTGCGCGAGCATGTCCTCGAACACGAGATCGCTCTTTCGGAAGTTCGGCGTATTGACGTTGGCTATATTATTTGAAATAACTTCCTGCCTCATATTGGCGGCGACCATCGCCCGCGACAGGTAGTTGAAGTTCGGCGAGTTCATTATCGACTCGAGCACTTCATCATCACTCACCTTTCGATGCAAAATTTCTTCGACACCGTCAACTAATTTTTAACTTTTACATTCTACACTTTGGGGTGAAATCCTTCAACCTTTAACAACAAAAAATGGCGGCGCCCCATGAAGAAGTGCGTCGCCGGAAAATTTTTTTGTTGACGGCATTCAATGTCGGAGCTTTTGAATTTCCGCCAACAAATATTCGTTGAGAATTTTTATGAAGGTGCCTTTCATTCCGAGCGATTTTGATTCGATCACGCCCGCCGACTCGAGTTTGCGCAGTGCGTTGACGATCACCGACCGCGTGATGCCGACACGATCGGCGACCTTCGACGCCACCAACAATCCCTCCATGCCGTCGAGCTCCGACAGCACGTTGATTGCCGCCTCCGTTTCGGAGTATGACAGCGTCGCCACCGCGATTTGCACCGTCGCCTTTTTGCGCGCTTCGATTTCGATCTTGCCGCTCATTTCGCGGAGCATTTCCATCCCGACCACCGTCGCTCCGTACTCGGCAAGCAACAGATCGTCGTCGGTGAACTCCTCGTTGTAGCGCGCGATGATCAGCGTCCCGATCCTTTTTCCGACGCCGTAGATCGGAACGATCGTCGTGTTCTTGCCGTCGAAAAGGCACTTGCGCCCTTCCTCGTAAGCGCACATCCCGCTCTTCGTCCGACGGTTGGCGTTCGTCTCGTCAAGGCGGTTGAGCCAATCGATATACGGCTTCGGGAATTTCCCTCGGATCAAAACCTTGTCGACCATCAGATCGCACTCGAAATTGTCAAGGAAGGCGTAACCCAAAATCTCGCCCTTGTGATTGGTGATGTAGACATTCGCCTCGAGCACATTGCTCAGCACTTTTGACATGCCGTCGTACTCGATCATCTCCGCGCGCTGCAATAATTTGTTGATCTTACGTGTTTTCTCCAATAATGTCGGCATACCGGCTCTCCTTTCGATGATTTTGATTCATTTCGGCAAACGATTATAAGCGAAGTCATAGAGATTTTCGCCGACGCTCGAGCGCGGCAGCGGTTTATCCTCCTCGACCGTGACGTTCATTTTGAGCTCGGCGATTTCGGAGTCGTCGGCGCGATAGAATTGTCGTTCGGCGCCCTCGATATATTTTCCGTCGAGCTTTTCATGGAAGTGGAGCGTCTCGAGTTCGTAGGCGACGGAATTGATCACATCGGGCGGTTGCTCGGTGAACAGCGCCGTCAATTCTTCGCGCCCGACCTCGGAATAAGTTTTTCGGAAGAGCGCATGAAATTTAAAGTCGACATCGCCGCCGCCGTCGAAGGTGATCGAAGGGAGCGACGCGTAATAAAAATTACTGAATTTGTCTTGAGTGACGTAATCCCAGCCGTCGAGCATCGGAGCTTCGGGCAGGGGCTTTTGTGTCAATCGGGTAATGGTCGTGACGACGCCGATCACCATCATCAATACTATGATCGAAAAAATATATTTCTGCATGTTTTATCTCCCGAGGATTTTAAGGGGCGACGATTTTCTGTGGGCGCCGCCGGCGCTCCCACCCCCGAATGTCGGCGCCCGACGGAGATCGCGGTTCCCACCCCGCGCAGGCGGCGCCTGACCGTTATTGAAAAAATATTTTCGAGGTTGGACGGATACCGCCGTCGATGTTCGGGCGCCGTCGAGGGCGGGCGCCGACGTCGATGTTCGGGCGCCGTCGAGGGCGGGCGCCGACGCTGATGTTTAGGGCACTGACGATGACAGGCGCCGACGTCGATGTTGGGGCGCTGCCGAGAGCGGGCGCCGACGTCGATGTTCAGGACGCTGCCGAGAGCGGGCGCCGACGTCGATGTTTAGGGCGCTGCCGAGAGCGGGCGCTGACGTCGATGTTCGGGGCGCTGCCGAGGGCGGGCGCCGACGTCGATGTTCGGGATGCTGCCGATGGCGGGCGCCGACGTCGATGTTCAGGGCGCTGCCGAGGGCGGGCGCTGACGTCGATGTTCAGGGCGCTGCCGGGAGCGGGCGCCAACGAAGGAGGTTGGGCGCCGCCGACGCGGGTGGGTACCTCGAGCTCGGTTGGGCGCCGCTGTTGGTGGGTGGGAGCGGCGGCGGCGCCCCTCTAACCGTCACTCCGACGCTCCTCAACTCTTGTAACGGTCGACGTTCGTTTTGTCGATGATCATCGGCGTGCACAGATACGCCGGAATGGTTTTTACGTTGTTGTTGTAAGTCTTAACGTCGTTGATGTCGGGCTGAATCCCTTCGACCACCGCTTTGATCATGCGCACGCACTTCGCCGTCAGATGATCGGGGTCCTTCGCGACCGTGAATGTTTGTTGCCCCGCTTTGATCCTCTCGAGCGCGGCGGGATCGGCATCGAGCCCCGAGATCAGCGGCGCCGCCATGTTCCGCGCTTTCATCTCCTCCAAGATCACGCCCGCTATATCATCGTTCGGACTCAACACCGCGTGCAACGGCGTCCCGTCCTTATAATACGTGTCGAGAATGCTTTTGATCCGCGTCCGCGCGTTGGCGGAGTTCCAATCGTTGACGGCGACGCTGTTGAAATCCTTTTGCCCCGAACGACAGATCAATTTTCCCGATTGAATATACGGCTCGAGAATCGCCATCGTGTTTTTGAAAAATAAATGCGCATTGTTATCCGTCGGCGCGCCCGCGAAAAATTCTATGTTGTACGGTCCGCCGCCGCCCTTGAGATTGAGCGCCGCCTCAAAATACATGCCCATCGCATCGCCGATCGCCTCGTTGTCGTAGCTCGCATAGTAGCTGACGGCGTCGGTATCCATGATGATGCGGTCGAAGGCAATCACGGGAATCTCATATTCCTTCGCCTTGACGAGAACGCCGTCGAAGCCCGACGAGCCCATTGCGCCGATCACAATGCATTTCGGTTTGGTCTCGATGATTTCGGCGATTTGAGATTTTTGCTCCTCGGGAGTGCTTGCGAAGCGCACATCGACGGTGAAATTATCTTCCTCGAGGAAGCGCTTGATCGAATCGCCGTTGCGTTGCCAGCTCGAGGTGGTATTCGGGAAGCTGACGGCGATCACACGGTCGTTGGACGCCTCGTCGGAGCAGCCCGCGATTGCGATCGAGATCAACAGCAGGGCGCCGATAAAAATTTTTTTAATCATGATCATTTCCTCATTCCAAAAACATTTTCTCCCGTCGGCTTTATGAGGGCGCCGCCGACGCTCCCGCCCACTATCGACGGCGCCCAACGGAGGAAGTACTGCCCACCCGCGTCGGCGGCGCCTCGCCTTTTTTGCGATATCAGCCCCGCGTCGGCGGTGCCCAAATTTTTTCGCGGCAGTAGCCTGCGTCGGCGCCGCTCGCCTTTTTTCGCGACATCAGCCCCGCGTCGGCGACGCCCTCAATTCCTCATTCCTCATTCCTCATTCCTAATTCCTAATTGCCTTTCGGGTGGGCGGGATGAATTTTTAAATGCGTCTTGCCATGTCACGCTTGATTTTAAATTGCGACGCCGAATCCGTCAATTCCTGCGCCAGCTCCGATAATTTTTTCGACGCCGTTGCGACTTCGTCTATCGATGCCGATTGCTCCTCCGTCGCCGCCGACACCGATTCCGTTTCCGCCGATACGTCTTTACTCGAGCGATTCAATTCATCCATCGACGACACAAGCGCGTCAACCCTCTGCAAAGATCGTTTCGCCTCCTGCAATATCCCTTCCGCGTGTTGCGTCAAATCTTTGACTGCCGCCGCGATGTTCGCAAACGAGCTGCCTGCCTCCGCCACCACGACCTTGCCGCTTTCAACGTCGTCGGTGCCCTTGCGCATCTCTTCAACCGCCTGCTCCGTGTCCTGTTGGATCGTACCGATCAGCGCCGCGATCTTACTTGCCGCATCGTTACATCCCTCCGCCAATTTCCTTACTTCGTCGGCGACCACCGCAAAGCCCCGTCCCGCTTCGCCCGCTCGAGCCGCCTCTATCGCCGCGTTCAGTGCCAACAGATTTGTTTGCGCCGCGATCTCCGCTATCGCGCTGCTGATCGCTCCGATCTCGTTCGAGCGCTCCGCCAATTTTTTGATCACTTCCGCTGAGACCGCCGTCGACGCCGCTATCGCCGACATCTGATCGACCGCGTCCGAGATCGCCGATTTGCCTTTCGCCGCGATCTCCTCAACCGATTTTGCCGCGTCCACCGACGCATTTGCTTTGTCCTCGAACCCTTGTATCAATTCCGCGAACGCTCGAATGTCGTCCGACGACTTCTCGACCTCGCGCCCCTGCTTGTTGGCATTTTCCGCCACGTTGCCTATCGACACCGCCACCTGTTGAGTCGCCAGCGCCGATTGACTTGCGTTTTCGTTGAGCTGTCCGGCGAACGTCGCCGCGTCGGTTGCGTTCTTTTGAATTTTTTCGATCAGCCGTCGGAGCGTTTCAATCGTTTCGGCAAATACCTCCGACAATTGCCCGAACTCGTCTGTCGTGTTCGAGCGCGCCTCGACCGTCAAATTCCCCGCCGCCAATTGTTTTGCCACGTCCGACAGATGCTCTATCGACGACAGGATTGATTTCGTCAGCGCCGCCGCCATCGACATTGAAAACAGCACGACGATTACTATCGATGCGATCAAAATTATGCGCGTCTGCTCGAATCGCTCAGTCGATTGAACGGTCTCGGCGTGGATAAAATCCTTCCGATTGTCGAGAACGCGATTTAATTTGATGCCGATCTGATCGTAGCCGCTGCTCGAGCTTTCGATGAGCCGTTGCGCGGTCGCGATGTCGCCCTGTTTTGCGTGCTCGATCACCTTCATCGAATTTGATTTGTATTGATTCCAAATCGTGCGCATTTCAGCAAACTCGTCGGCGACCTTGCCGCTCAAATGCGGTTGAATGTTGTCGAAGGTGATATCGATCTGATCGGCTAGCTTGGTGGTCTGTTGAGCGGCGTGAATGCGCGCGGGTAAAGTCGTCGCGTCGATCACGGCGAACTCGCCCTGCCGATAATCGCTCATAGCCCGACTCGACTCGGAGGCGGAGATCACTCCCTGCAGATGCTCGGTCGCAATGCGCAGCGCTCCGTCGTTGGTGCTCGAGAGGCTGTAGGCGGAATAAACGCCGTTGCCGATGAAAGCAAAGATCAGAAGCGTGAAGACGAGCAATATTTTTTGCCTGATGGTCATCGAACTCAAAACTAAAACCTCCTTCGTGACTGATGTTGGTGTTGTATAATTTGCAGTGAAAAAAAAAAATCCTGCCATTGGCGCGAAATAAATTGTGTGCAGAATGCGCGGCAGGATTATTGGGCTGTAACTCGAAAATATTGATCGTTAAAACAGTCGACAGACGGGAGGCAATACGATGAAGGTAATGGTAACGGGCATCACGGGGCAACTCGGCTTTGACGTGATGAGGGAGCTCGCGAAGAAGAATATAGAGGCGATCGGCGCCGCGCGGAAGGATTTTGATTTGACGGACGGCGCGGGCATGAAAAAATTCGTGGAGAAGCACAAGCCCGATGCGATTATTCATTGTGCGGCGTATACGGCGGTCGACAAAGCGGAGGACGAGTCGGACTTGGCGATGGAGATCAACGCGCGTGCGGTCGAGCGTCTCGCGGAGGCGGCTCGGTCGATTGATGCGAAGTTACTCCACATCAGCACGGATTATGTGTTTCCGGGCGACGGGGTGATGCCTTATGAGGTCGACGATCGGAAGGCGCCGACGAATGCATACGGGCGGTCGAAATTGGCGGGCGAAGAGGCGGTTGCGCGGCTGATGGAAAAATATTTTATCGTGAGGATCTCGTGGGTGTTCGGGATCAACGGTAAGAATTTTGTTCGGACGATGCTGCGATTGAGTGAGACGCGGGATCGGTTGACGGTGGTCGACGATCAGATCGGCTCGCCGACGTACACGGCGGATTTGGCTCGATTGTTGGTTGAGATGGTGCAGACGGATCGATACGGTATATATCACGCGACGAATGAGGGGTTCTGCAGTTGGGCGGAATTTGCGGCTGAGATATTTCGGCAAGCGGAGGTATCGACGGCGGTTGAGCCGGTGCCGTCGAGCGCATATCCGACGAAAGCGATCCGACCGAAGAACTCGAGGCTGAGCAAAAAAAGTCTCGACGACGCGGGGTTTGAGCGTCTGCCGAGCTGGAAAGATGCGGTCGGAAGATATTTGATCGAGTTGGCGGCGGAGCATGAGAAGGAGACTCGAAAAAAACTTTTATAGTCCCAAGGATTTAGAGGGCGCCGCCGACGCTCCCACCCGTCGAGCGCGGCGCCCAACCGAGGTCAGCATG
>CALGGP010000310.1 GCA_937915885.1 uncultured Selenomonadales bacterium
AGTTTTTCACCCGCCCACCCGCCCACGAAAAACTTTTTTTTCAAATAAAAGGGCGACGGAAAAATAATACCGCCTCCCCGCCCTTGGCAACGTCGTTGCCGATATTCGGGGCGCCGCCGGCGCGGGTGGGAACCACCACCACAATTTGGGCGCTGCCTCGGTGGGCGGGGGCGACGGCGGCGCCCAATGACAGTTGGCGGATGAGAATAAAATTTAAGGTGAGATCATGAGCGAAATACTTTTACATTACACGCGGGCGGGGCATGTCGAGAACATTCATCGGGGAGATGTCGTCGTCGTCGATTGCGACGGCAAAATTACTTACTCCGTCGGCAATCCCAAGCTCCCAATGTTCTGGCGCTCCGCCGCGAAACCTTTTCAAGCGCTCGCCTTCGTCAAAAACGGCGGGCTCGAGACTTATCACATCACCGACGAAGAACTTGCCGTGCTCGTATCGTCCCACTCCGGCGAACCCAATCACGTCGCGCTCGTTCAGAGCGTCTTGAAAAAGATCGGGCTCTCCGAAGACGATCTCGAGTGCGGAATCCTCCGCCCCGTCAACGGTAAAGCCTTCAAACAATTGCTCCTCGACGGCAAGCCCGTCACTCAAGTACATAATCAATGCTCGGGGAAGCACTCCCAGATTATGGCGCTGGCAATCATGCTCGGCGTTAATGTCAAGGATTACATCAAACCCGATCACCCCGCGCAAAAAATTATTTTCAAACACGTCGCAATGGCTAGTCGCATGCCCGAAGACAAACTCGAGATCGGCATCGACGGTTGCGGAGTGCCGGTATTTTATCTCCCGCTCTACAACATGTCGCTCGCTTACGCCCGACTGTCGACGCCCGCGAAAGGCGATTGGGGCGATTATACCGACGCCGCTACCAAAATTCGCGACGCCATGTCCAAATATCCGCAGGTCATAAGCGGCACGGGGCGGATCGATTGCGCCGTCAACGAGATCACCGGCGGCAGAATCATCGCCAAGGTCGGCGCCGACGCCGTATATTGTCTCGCCGTCAAGGATCAATCGCTCGGTATCACGTTTAAGATCGAGGACGGAAGTCTCGCCGCCGTCAATCCAATGGTCGTCGCGCTCCTCAAAAAGCTCGATCTCTTGACTGCCGACGAGGCGGATCGGCTCACTCAAAAATTCCCGCCTGTCCTCAAAAATCATCGCGGCGACGTGATCGGTACCATCGACGCCGTTTTTTGATCGTCCCCGGGGAGGTTCGAGACTCATGAAATATTTTTGCCGATTGTTAATCGTGTTTGCATTGATGTTGACAACAATTGTTTCGTGCGAAGCGGCGAAAAAAACTCTCGCAATCATGCCGCTCGAGAGTGTCTCGAACAACGAGGATCAGCGCATCGTCGCCGAGATGCTCACCGATCAGCTCATCGTCGAATTTCATAACAGCGGACGCTACACTCTCATCGAGCGCGATCAGATGGGTAAAATCCTCCGCGAACAGGGCTTTCAATCGCTCACGTCCGATAAGCCCGTTGCGATCGGTGAAATGGTCGGCGCTCAATTGTCGCTCGTAGGCAGGCTCAATCTTGCCGACGCCTATCAGAACGAAGCCAACCGCATTGCGCAGGTGCTCGTAAAAGGCGAGACGCGACTCGTCAACAAGTACAAAGCGCGCATCATGCTCGAGTATCGAATCGTCGACAACGAGACCGGCATTACGATTTTCACCGCCGGAGTGACCGGCACCAAGTCCGGCAACACGCTCGAAAATGCCGTGCGCGGGGCGTGCAAAGAGGCGGCGGAGAATGCAATCAAAGCCCTCGAAAAGGCAAATCCGTTCGCCGCGCGGATTGCGGAGACAAGCGGCGATCTGATTTACATCGATGCGGGGCTCGACAGCGGGCTCAAGCTCGGAGAAAAATTAATCATCACTCGAGAGGAAAAACCGATCGAAATTAACGGCAAAATCGTCGGCATGACGCAATCCGAAGTCGGACAGGCGAAAGTCACCGAAATTCATACGGAGTATTCGATTTGCCGCGTCACGTCTCACTCCGGCGCGGTGCAGAAGGGCGATATCGTCAAGCGCGAGCAACAATGAGGAGGGCTTTTCATGATGAGATTATCGCGCGCGCTGATTTCTTTCGCCGTTATTTTTTTGACGGTGATCAGTTGCGAAGCATCGAAGACATGTCGCCGAGATCATGACGGAGCAATTGATTGTCGCAATAAACGGCAGCGGAATTTATGTCGTCGTCAAGCGCGAGCAGCAGTGAGGAGGGCTTTTCATGGTTAAATGGTCGCGCGCGCTGATTGCTTTCGCCGTTATTTTTTTGACGGTGATCAGTTGCGAGGCGGCGAAAAAAACCGTTGCCGTCATGCCGCTCGAAAATGTCTCGGGCTATACCGAACAGCGCGTCGCCGAGATCATGACAGAGCAATTGATCGCCGCAATCAACGGCAGCGGCAATTACGTCGTCGTCGAGCGCGTGCAGATGGGCACCGTGCTCAAAGAACAGGGCTTTCAATCGATCGCGGCGGGCAAATCCGTCGACACCGGCGAGATGTCGGGCGCCGATTACTCCGTCGTCGGCAAAGTCATTATGGCTGATGTGTCCGACACCGCTGCCAACAGTCTCGCGAAAAAACTTTTCGGCAAGGACGGTCACACCATTTTGATGCATTCGCATCGCGGGCGCGTGTCGCTCAATTTCCGCTTCGTCGACAATAAGACGGGCGAAATTATTTTTGATGCGACGGTCGAGGGCGACAAGACCGGCAAGAGCGTCGACGGCGTCATTCACGACGCTTGCAAGGACGCCGCCAACAACGCGCTCAAGGAGATTAACAATCACAATCCGTTCACCGCGCGCATCATCAAAATCAGCGGCGATTTGTTTTACATCGACGCCGGTCTCGACAGCGGGCTGCGCAACGGCGAAAATCTTTTGATCATGCGCGAGGACGCGCCGATTGAGAGCAACGGCAAAATCGTCGTGACGCATACGAAAATCGGCGACGCAAAGATCACCGAAGTCAACGGCGATTATTCCGTCTGTCGCGTCAAAAAAAGTACCGGCGTGATCCGCGCGGGCGATGTCGTCAAACGGGGGCAATGACATGAAAAAATTTTTAATCGTGCTGTCGATGCTGATGTTGCTCGCGGCGACGGCGTTGGCAAAAAACGTGACGGTGAGCGGCGAAGGCATGACGCAATCGGAGGCGGAAAATAAGGCGCTGCAAAACGCCGTCGAAAACACGCTCGGAGTGCTCGTCGACAGTCAAACGCTCGTGCAGAATTTTATGCTCATCAACAATCAGATTTACACACAGTCGCGCGGGTTTATCACGAATTACACGGTGCTCAATCGATATCAGAAGGCGGACGGGATTTGGACGGTGACGATTAACGCGGACGTCGACGACAATCCGAACTCAAAACTGATGAGTGAATTGACGCGGCTCGGGATCATCGACAATCGGCTGCGCAATCCGAAAATCGCGGTCTACGTCCCCGAACAGCACATCCAACGCCGCATTCCCGATCCTGCGGGCGAAACGGCGATCGTCAAGGCGCTGCTCGAGGCGGGATTTTCAAACGTGACGGAGGTCGGCTCGCGAATGTCGATCGCCAACCCGCTCAAGATGACGGCGCAACAGATGACGGCGGCGGCAAATCAATTCGGCGTCGACATAATGATAGTGGGCGAAGCGTTCAGTGAGGGCGTCGGCGACGCGGCTCAATGGCTGCCGGGCAATCAGCGCTCGGGCATGCAGGCGTGTCGTGCTCGAGTGGAAGCAAAATTATTCGTCGTCAAGAGCGGTCAGATGATCGCCGCCGACGGAAAATTGGGCTCGGGGCTCGACATTTCGGAGGCGGTTGCGTCGAAGAAGGCACTCGCGCAAGCGGGACAACAGATGGGAGAATACTTCGTCGAGCAACTGTTAAAACTCGGCTCGGGCAATCGACAGCAGATCGAGCTGATCGTCTACGGCGCGGACTTCTCGAAAATCAATCGAGTGCAGGCGGCGTTGGCAAGCGCGGTCGGCAAATTCAACATGTCGAGCTACGAAGGCGGGCGCGCGGTGTTCGATGTGCAATACTCGGGTACGCCGCAAAGTTTATTCGAGGCAATACAATCCGGCACCGACGCGGATTTGACGCTGCAATCGATGTCGTACAACCAATTGACGATAGTCGTCAGATGAGGCTCGTCAAAGCGACGGGCAATTTTTTTTGAGGTGAGAGCAGTATGCGCCATAAGATTATTGAGATGTTGCGAAACACGGGCGAAAATTTTTTGTCGGGTGAGAGCATCGCCGCGCAATTGGGAATGTCGCGCGCCGCCGTGTGGAAACACATTCAAAAGTTGCGCAAGAGCGGCTACGAGATCACCAGTCGCGAGCGTTGCGGCTACAAATTCAGCGACGCGCCCGATCTGCTGTTGGCAAACGACGTCAAGGAGGGGCTCAACACTCAAATAATCGGCAAGGAAATATATTATTTCCCGTCGACGGACTCAACGAATCGCGAGGCAAAAATCTTGGCGTATAAGCAGGTGCCCGACGGGACGGTGGCGGTGGCGGAGGAACAAACGGGCGGCAAGGGTCGACTCAACAGAAATTTTTATTCGCCGCGCGGCAAAGGGATATGGTTTTCGTTGGTGCTTCGACCGAAATTGGTGCCGTCGGACTCGCCGAAGTGCACATTGATGGCGGCGGTGGCGATCGCCCACGCGATGGATCGATTCGGATTGCGGGCTCAGATCAAATGGCCCAACGATTTAATGTTCGAGGGGCGAAAATTGGTCGGGATATTGACGGAGCTCAGCGCGGAAATGAGCAGGATTACATACATCGTGCTCGGGATCGGGATCAACGTCAGCATCAGGCGCGAAGAATTTCCGATTGAATTACGAGACGTGGCGACATCGCTGATGGAGATGAAGGGCGAAAAAATCTCGCGAATAGAATTTTTCCGCGCGGTGCTCGAGGAGTTTGACAAACTGTATTTGGATATTACGAACGATCCGCGTGGAGGCTTCCGACGAATGCTCGACGAGTGGAGGAAATACAATATAACGCTCAATCGGAAGGTGCGTGTGATCACGGCGAGCACTGGAGAATATTTTTTGGGTGTGGCGCGTGACATCGACGCGGACGGGGCGTTATTGGTGGAGACGACGGACGGGCTCGAGCGGGTGTTCGCGGGCGACGTATCGATAAGGGAGGGCGCTTGATTGGCAATCGAGAAGGTAAAAAAATATTTCGAGTCACTGGGCGAGCCGGAGCGGGTGATCGAGTTTGAAGAGTCGACGGCGACATCGGAGTTGGCGGCTCAAGCGTTGGGCTGCGAAGTCGGACGGATCGCGAAGACGATCTCTTTGATGGTGGACGGTCGACCGATCTTGATATTGATCTCGGGCGATATGAAGGTGGACAACAAAAAATTCAAGGCGCGGTTCGGGACGCGACCGAAGATGTTGGCGTTCGATGACGTTGAAAGATTGATCGGGCATGCGGCGGGCGGTACATGTCCGTTTGCGGTGAACGACGGCGTAAAAATATATCTCGACGAGTCGTTGAAACGGTTTGATGTGTTGTATCCTGCGGCGGGCAACGATAAAAGTTGTGCGCGGCTGGCGCTCGACGAGCTTGAAAAATACATCGACGCGTCGGGCTGGGTGGACGTGGCAAAACCGAAATAAAAGGGCGACGCCGGCGCGGGCGGACGCCTTGCTCCAAAAAAAGAGACGGGCGCCGCCGGCGCAGAGTGGGAACCACGGGCTAAGTTGGGCGCCGACATCGACGGGTGGGAGCGGCGTCGGCGCCCAAAAAAAAATGGAGGCGGTTGCCTCCAAAAATTGGCGGGAAAAAATTATACGAACCGATCGGAGAGGGACTTCAGCCCCGTGTCCTCCGTGCCCTGCCCGATCGCGTTGAACTTCCACTCGCCGCCCTTTTTATACACTTCGCCGACCACCATCGCCAGCTTGCCGTCGTACTTGTCGGTGAGATTATACTTGCAAATCTCCTCACCCGTCGTGTCGTCGACGATGCGGATAAAGGCGTTGGCAATCATCCCGAAATGCTGCTTGCGGTCGACCGCCTTGTAAATGTTCACAACGAAAATCAGTTTGTCATACTCGCTCGGAATCCGATTGAGATCGATTGTAATCTGCTCGTCGTCGCCTTCGCCCTCGCCTGTGAGATTATCTCCCATGTGGACGACCGCGCCCGACCTGTGCTTGAGATTGCCGAAGTAAACGATATCGTCTTCGCGCGACTTGAGCCGCCCGTCGATGCACATGATCACCGACGCGTCGCAATCGATATCCTTTTTCGAGCTGAACAGCTTGCCGAAGAAGCCGCCTTCAGCCTTCGCCGCGTCCCAACCGAGCCCGACTCTGAGCTTCGTAAGTTTGGAGCCGTCGGATTTGGCGAGACTTATTTTTTGCCCCTTTTTGAGACTGATAGACATCACGCCACCACCTTAAGCGTCGAGACCGTAATTTTTGACGAGCGCCGCGAGACCGCCACTGAAGCCCGAGCCGATCGCTTGGAACTTCCACTCCGCGCCTTGACGATAGAGCGCGCCGACCACGACCGCAGTCTCGACCGAATAATCTTCGCCCAGATCGTAGCGGATCAATTCTTTACCGTTCGCCTCGTCGAGCACTCGAATGTAGGAGTTCTCAACCATGCCGAAATTCTGTTTGCGAGCGTCCGCCTCGTGGATCGTCACAGTAAATTCAATGCGCTTGATCGACTCGGGAACCGTCGCCAGATCGACTTTGACAATCTCATCATCGCCTTCGCCCGCGCCCGTCTTATTGTCGCCGAGCGACTCGACCGCGCCCGAGGTATGCTTGGGATTGTTGTAGAAAATGAAATCGCCTTCGGACGCCGCCTTGCCGTTGTCGCCGAGCAGGAAAGCGGAGGCGTCGAGATCGAACTCGTGACCGCCGTCGTACTTGTTGACGTCCCAGCCGAGCCCGACGAGAACTTTCTTGAGCCCCGGATTGGTCTTGGTGAGGTCGATTTTTTGTCCCTTAGCCAAACTGATTGCCATAAAACAATTCCCTCCAAAAAAAATTTTTTCTTCGACTGTCGATAATATATCACAGGCGCTTGCGGCGCGTCAACGAAAAATAAATTTGCCCAGCCCACCCGAAAAGCAATTAGGAATTAGGAATGAGGAATTAGGAATTAAAAGGCGCCGTCGGCGCGGGGTTTGTGCCGACAATGCAGGGCGGTTGCCGCAAAAAAAATCTGGCGCCGTCGTTTTTTCCCGCCCGACCGTTGGGTGGGGCGCCGTCGGCGCGGGTGGGAACCACGGGCTAAGTTGGGCGCCGCACTCGGCGGGTGGGGGCGACGGCGGCGCCCTAAACAAACGCTGTCGAGTTATCAAATGATGTTCAGCGGCGTCGAAGAAATTTTTTTGGATCTGCCTGTTGCATTTTTCGGCAATGATGCTATCATTTTCGACAGAAGAAAAAATTACGGGAGGCGCGTTGATAATGGCAACCGGAAAACCGAGAATCGTGATCATCGGCGGAGGCTTCGGCGGGATCAAGTTGGCAAAACTGTTTGCGAAGGAAAACGTCGACATCACGCTAATCGACCGTCATAATTTCCATCTGTTTCAGCCGCTCCTCTATCAAGTGTCGACGTCGGTGCTCTCGACCGACGAGATCGCTTATCCGATCCGCGCCTTCTTCCGAGACAACAAAAACGTCGAGCTGTTCATGGCGAAGGCGCAGGGCGTTGACCAGGCGCGCAATGTGGTGCTGACAAATCACGGCGAGATTCCGTATGATTATCTGATCTTGGCGGCGGGCGCGACGACGAATTTCTTCGGAATGAAAAATGTCGAGAAGCATTCGTACGGGATGAAGACGATCCAAGAGGCGCTCACGATCCGCAATCACGTGCTGCATGAGTTCGAGCGGGCGAGCAAACCCGATGAGGTGACGCCGGCGGAGCGGAAAAAAATATTGACGTTCGTCGTGGTCGGCGGCGGACCGACGGGCATTGAAGAGGCGGGCGCGATCTCCGAGCTGATCGAAGTGCAGAGGAAAGAATTTCATAATCTGGACTTCAACGATGTCAGCGTGAAACTGATCGAGGCGACGGGGCATGTGCTGCCGATGATGACGGAGGATTTACAGGAGGAAACCGTCCGCGTGCTCAAAAACAAGGGCGTTGACGTGATGCTCAACACTCAGGTTGTCGATTACGACGGCGACGTGCTCAAGCTCAAGAGCGGCGCGGAGATTCCGACGAAGACGGTGATCTGGGCGGCGGGCGTGCGCGCGGTCGATTTTATACAAAAATGCGGCGGCGAGTGCATTCGCGACGGACGAATAAAGGTCGACGAAAATCTGATGGTGACGGGCGCGGTGAATCGGAATGTATTTGCGATCGGCGATTGCGCCTGTTTCATGCACGGCGATATGAAACGCCCGCTGCCGACAGTGGCTCCGGTTGCGACTCAACAGGCGGCGCTCGCGCACAAAAATATCATGAAGTTGATCAAAGGGCAGACCGATCTCGGCACGTTTAAGTATAAAGATTTGGGAGCGATGGCGACGATCGGACGGTGCAAAGCGGTCGTCAACAAACCGAAAATGACGGGATTCATGGCGTGGTGCGCGTGGATGTTTGTGCATTTGTTGAGATTGGCGGGGGCGCACGCGAACTTCACGGTGGCAATCAAGTGGACGTGGAATCTGATGAGCGGGACGCGACTGGGGCGGCTGATCACGAGCATCAAACTCGATTGAGGTCTTAAGCGATGAAACTCTTTATTGAAAGTGCCGACGCGGAAGAAATTCGTCGGTGCTTGGATTTTTATCCGATTGACGGAGTGATGCTACCTTCGACGGTTGAGCGCGACGCGGCGAAAAAAATTATCGGCGCAATCGGCGAGGATCGGGAGTTGCACATTCCGATTGACGGGCTCCGCGCGGAGGATATTGCAGACGAGGCGCGGCGGCTTGTCGGAGCGTTGGGGACGAATATTTACGTCGGGATTGCGGTCGGCGTCGAGGGATTGAAGGCGATGCAGATGCTCAATTCGAGCGAGGTATCGTTCGCGGCAACGGGCGTCGGCACATCGATGCAGGCGCTGATGGCGGGCAAATGCGGGGCGTCGTATATAATGCCGTTCGTCAATCGGCTCGACAGTCGCAACGCGGTATCGCTCGTCGAAAAAATGATCGCGGCGTTGAAAAACAACGGGCTCGAGACGGAAGTAATTGCGGCGCGATTCAAAACGGCGCGGCAGGCGATCGAGGTGGCGGAGTACGGGATCGATGCGTTGAGCGTGGCGCCGTCGATGCTCCCTTCATTGATTGCCGACGGATTTTGAGTTATGTCGATGAAAAAATTTTTATTGACGTTCGCGACGCTGTTGATGATGTTGTCGATGGCGGGTTGCGAGCGAGAGGATACGGGATTGATGCGTTGAGCGTGATGCCTTCGATGCTCCCTTCATTGATTGCGAGCGACAATCACGAATAGAAAATAAATCAGCGCAGTCAACAGGATCGGGCGTTCGCGCCAAAGAATTTCGTCGGGCGCGCCTCCGCGATGACCGATCCTCACGACGTAGAGATAATAGAGCACGCCGTAGAGAACCAACGGCACGGTAAAAGTCATGGCGACGCGATTGCGAGTATTCGGATCGAGCGCGAAGAGGCAGTAGCACATAACGAGCGCCGACGCCGTAATCGACATCAATTGATCGAGCAGTTCGAGCGAATAAAATTTCAATACTTTGCGACCGCGTTCGATGCGATTGCTCGACAGTTGAAAGAGTTCGTCGCGGCGTTTGCCGATGATCATCAAAAGAGACAGGAACATCACGCAGAGCATAAACCATTCGGTCATTTGGATTGAAGAGGCGAAGGCACCGCCGACGGCGCGCAGTCCGAAGCAGGCGGCGACGCTCATAATGTCGAGAATGACGACGTGTTTCAAACGGACGGTATAAAGGACGTTGAGTATGACGTAGCCGCTCGTGAGCGCGAGGCATTGAAGGTTGACGGCGGCGGATAAAATCAATCCGAGGGCGGCAAGAATAATCGAGCACAGGCAAGCAAGGCGGCGACTGATCGCGCCGGAGGCGATTGGTCGTAATTTTTTTGTTTGATGGAGCCGATCGATCTCGACATCGAAAAGATCGTTGAAGAAGTAGACGGCGCTGCTGACGAGGCAGAACGCGATGAACATCTCCGCCGTCGGAATGAAAAACTCCGCGCGGAATAAATTGCCGTCGAAAATCAAAGCGGCGAAGACGAAAAAATTTTTGATCCACTGCTTGGGACGCATCTCGAGAAGGATATATTTCATTGCCGTATCACTCCGTCGATGTAGATGCTCAACATCACGACGAATGTCGGATACAGCATGCTCAGGTTGCGGAGCTCGCCGGGCGAACAAAATAAAATCCACAACGGGATATTGATCGCGCAGGCGATGAGCGCGTGTTTGCGCCATATGTCGGGCAATCGATTCCAAGTATTTTTGATCAGCCAAACGAGCATCAGGATGTGAGGAATAAACAGCCCGTCGCCGAGTCGGATTCCGTAGGTGGTTGCGAATTTGAAGTAATACTTAAGACCGAAAGGAGAAAGGAGCATTAAATTTTCAAAGAGGTGTAGCTCGACGGTTCCGCCCGGATTTGCGTCGTACCGCCAATGAAGAAACACATTGACGAGACCGGCAAGCAAGAGTGCCGCTCCGAGCTTGAGGAGCGCCCCGCGCGTTGACATTTGCGATCTCAAAAACGGGTAGAGCGTGCATAAGAAAAAAACGATTACATCAGCTCGGTGAAATCATAAAAATATCCGCCGCCGCTCTCGAGCAGTGGAAACAATAAGACAAACAACATTGCTCCGAGTGTCGCGGCGAGCGGATTGCAAACAAATTCTAAGCAGAGGCGGCGCAAGAGCAATGCGCTCAATATCAAGCTGAGCAACGAGAGCGCATATATCAAGTAGTACTCGATGATGTACTCCGATTGAATGTTCGTCCGCCGAAAATCCTCACTCAAAAAATTATGCTTCTCGAGATTTGCGCGGAGCTTCTCTCGGTACTGATCCGGCAGGGCTTGACATAATCCGGTTGCGAGCGACGGAATCAATTGCATGTAGACAAACGGTCGATCGGCTTCCTCAGTCAACATTCGTTGGATCGAATATCTTTGATCGTCGCCGTTGAAATTCCATTTGACGAAGAATCCTTCAAATGATGCCGCCGAGAGAATTATCAACACGAACAACATCAATAAGGTATCCGCCCGCCGCTTGAGGGCTTTGCTTTCGAGCATCGTCATCGGCTCCTCTCTCGAGTATTGTACAATCTCTGCCAATATTATATACTACAAAAAGTTTGTTGACAAAGGAGATCGTTTGAATGCGGAACTTTTTATTGTCGCTCGCGCTGATGCTGTCGATAATATTTTCGACGGCGGGTTGCGAACGAGAAGATACGCCGGAGGCGGCGCTCGAGGATATCAAGCAGGCGATCGAGCAGTGCAACGACGAAAAATTTTCGGAGCGAGCGGACGTCCGACGGTTGCTCGATGTGGCGTATGACGATGCGTCGCTGGAGTTGGCGTCGCGAGTGCGGGAATTCGGCGCGGCTTATCCCGACGATCCGTTCTTCAAAAATACCGCCGAAGATATAATTCTCTACAACGAGCTCAATCGCGACGAGCACATGAAATTCATCAATGCGGTGGTCGACGAGTGCTTTGATCGGACGTTGACTCCGCCCGCGAATTTCAACGACGACACGATCAAAGGAACCGCCGCCGAGTTGCGACATTATTTCGCGACGGCGCAATCGACCGTCAAGGACGTAAAAATCAACGGGCTCCGCGCGGAGATTCGCATTGAGGCGACCGTCGAAAGTTTATACGCGGGCGGCAGTCACGTGTTGCCGCTCGTGCTCGAGTTCGAGAAGGCGGAGGAACGTTGGAGGCTGAAGGAAATAAAAAATGTCGGCGAGATCATAACTCCTCTCGTCGACATCGCAGAAATTCTTTGGCCCGATCAATTCAATTCTTAACGGCTAAAAAAAATGGGGCGCCGCCAACGCCCCCGCCCCCGAATGACGGCGCCCAACTGAGGACGGCATGCCCACCCGCGTTGTCGGCGCCTTCCATCATTGGGCAGGTAGGCGAGCTTTTCAATAGATTTTACACAGGCAGTTCTTCATGATCATCAGCGCGGCGTCGTGCGCCTCGGGAGTCGACCCCGCACAACATTTGCTGTCGATCGAGATCAACGTCTCGGGATAAAACGCTTTGATCAGCAACGCATTCGAGATCACGCAGATATCGGTGCACAGCCCGCAAAATTCGATCTCCTCATACGGCTTGAGCAGAGACGGCAGCCGCGTCGAGCCGAACGCCTTCTTTTCGATCACAGCCTTTGCCTTCGGAGTGAACGGCTTGATCTCGTCGACCAGCTCCCAACCGTCCGTCCCTTTGATGCAGTGAGCAATCGGCAAATTTTGTCCTTCGTGCGTCTCCGAATAATTTTCTTTGTGGGTGTCTTGCGTGAAGATCACATCGCCGCTCGACGCCTTCAACTTCTCGACCAAGCGCGGGATCATCTCTTGCGCTTCTTTTGTTCCGAGCGCGCCGCTCACGAAATCGTTCTGCACGTCGATAACGACCAACGCTTTTCTATACATCCTCATCACTCCTTAAAAGCAATTAGGAATTCGTAATGCGAAATGCGTAATTGGGGGTTCGGGGACGCCGACGCAGGTGGGCGTCGCTGTCCTTCGTGGGAGCGCCGACATCGACGGGCGGGAACATCGACCGCGCCACATTTAATTTTTATCCCGTCCGCTCACCTTTGCGAACAACGGGCGCTGCCAACGCGGGGTGGGAGCGTCGTCGCCCCGTTGCCCCTTCATTACGCATTACGAATTTTGCATTACGCATTATGAATTGAAGTGGCGCCGCCAACGCGGGGTGGGAACCTCAGCCTCTGTTGGGCGCCGCGCTCGGTGGGTGGGAGCGTTGAGCGGCGCCCCCTTTAAATCATCGGCACCAATCAGTAAACGTAATAATCTCGCCACGGAATTTGGCTCAATCGGATTGACTTCAAAAAATCTACAATATCTTTGCGACCGTAGAAATGCGGCGCTCCGTTGTTGTCCTGCGACATCAAAACGATCGGCATGTTCGGGAAGAACGCCGACAGTTGATATCGCGTCCGAATGATTTTCGACGTGTATCGCGTGACCGATTGATTGACGGCGACGACCGCGAACGTCACGCCTTGCTCCAATATCACTGCCGCTTGCAGTCTCACGACGATCACCACCTTTGCTTAAGAAACTAACACAAATCGACGATAAAATCAAGATACAAATTGATTGAGGTGATATGATGAAAGCATTGCGACACACCGCCGCCCACGTCATGGCGCAGGCGGTCAAACGACTGTTCGGCGACGTCAAACTGGCGATCGGTCCCGCCATCGACACGGGATTTTATTACGATCTCGATCTCGAGCATCGACTGAGCGAAGAGGATTTGGCGGCGATCGAAAAGGAAATGAAGAAGATCGTCAAAGAAAATCTCCCGCTCGAGCGCTCGATCATCAGCCGCGCGGAAGCGTTAAAACTTTTCGCCGACGAGCCGTATAAAATCGAGCTGATAGAAAATCTGCCGGACGACGCGGAAATTTCGATCTACCGTCAAGGAGAGTTCGTCGACCTGTGCGCGGGACCTCACGTCGAGTCGACGGGTAAAGTCAAGGCGTTCAAACTGTTGTCGATCGCGGGAGCATATTGGCGCGGCGACGAGCACAACAAAATGCTCCAGCGGATTTACGGGACGGCATTTCCGACGAAAGACGAGCTCGCGGCGTATTTGAAGATGCTCGAGGAAGCGGAGAAACGCGATCACCGACGGCTCGGACGCGAACTCGATCTGTTCAGCCTGCACGAAGAGGGACCGGGCTTCCCGTTCTTCCATCCGAACGGCATGTTGATCCGCAATAAGCTGCTCGAGTACTGGCACGAAGTACATCATCGCTACGGCTATCAGGAGATCAAGACGCCGATCATCCTCAATCGAAAATTGTGGGAGACGTCGGGGCATTGGGATCACTACAAAGAAAACATGTACTTCACGCAAATCGACGAGGCGGATTACGCGGTCAAGCCGATGAATTGCCCGGGCGGAATGCTCGTTTATAAGACGCAACCGCGCTCGTATCGCGACCTGCCGTTGCGGCTCGGCGAATTGGGCTTGGTGCATCGACATGAAAAATCGGGCGTGCTGCATGGATTGTTCCGCGTGCGGGCGTTTACGCAGGACGACGCGCATATTTTCATGACGCCGGATCAAATCGAGGGCGAAATTCAGCGGACGATCGATCTGTTCGACGAAGTGTATAAAACATTCGGGCTGTCGTATAAGGCGGAGCTGTCGACGCGCCCCGAAAATTCCATGGGGTCGGACGAAGTTTGGGAGCAAACGACGGCGGCGTTGAAGTCGGCGTTGGATCATCGCGGGCTCGATTATATAATCAATGAGGGCGACGGCGCGTTTTACGGACCGAAGATCGATTTTCATCTGGTGGATGCGATCGGTCGGACGTGGCAATGCGGGACGATCCAGCTCGACATGCAGATGCCCGAGAAATTTGATCTCGAGTATACGGCGCCCGACGGGTCGAAACAACGTCCGATCATGATTCACCGCGTCGTCTACGGCTCGATCGAGCGGTTCATCGGCATTTTGATCGAGCATTACGCGGGAGCATTTCCGCTGTGGTTGGCGCCGGTGCAAATCAGATTGTTGCCCGTCAATGACGATCACGCCGATTATGCGTATAAACTTCGCGATCGACTCCGCGCGGAGGGATTGCGCGTTGAGGTCGACGCGCGATCGGAAAAAGTAGGCAAGAAAGTCCGCGATTCCGTCACGAAAAAAACTCCCTACAGCCTCGTCATCGGAGCAAAGGAAGTCGAAACGGGCGAGCTGTCGATAAGAAAATACGGCGGCGACGAAGTCAAGCTGTCGGTCGACGAGTTCATCAAACAAACGGTCGATAAAGTTGCGGCTCGAGACGAAAAGTATTGACAACGTCAAGCCCGTGTGGTAAAGTTTTCAAGGTTTGTTGCCAACGACCGTTGATTTTCGATGGTCGATGGGATTTAGAAATCAGTCGTGAGTGAAGCATTGTTGGAGGTGCAAGATCATCAGAGAGCAGCCAAGGATCAACGAAGAAATTCATGTGCGAGAGGTGCGGGTGACGGGTGTCAATGGCGAATCGCTCGGAATCATGGCGACGCGCGACGCTCTTCGCATGGCAGAGGATGCGCATCTCGACTTGGTAGAGATCGCACCGAAGGCGAGACCGCCTGTTTGTCGCATCATGGACTTCGGCAAATTCCGCTACGAACAGCAGAAGCGCGAAAAAGAAGCGCGCAAGAAGCAAAAAATCGTCACGATGAAGGAAGTCAAATTGCGTCCCGGCATCGAGGATCACGATTTTGACGTGAAAATGAAGGCGGCGGCGAAATTCATAGCGGAAGGCAACAAAGTCAAGGCGACGATAATGTTTCGCGGACGAGAACTGTCGCATCCCGAATTGGGCTCGGTGCTGCTCGACAAACTTGCGGCGGCTCTGACGACTGCATCGGTCGAGCGACCGGCTAAATTGGAAGGCAAAAACATGACGATGATACTGAGTCCGAGGAGGGATAAAGGTGCCAAAGATAAAAACGCATCGGGCGGCGGCGAAGCGGTTCAGCGTGACCGGCAGCGGGCTGTTCAAGCGCAACAAAGCGTATAAAAGTCATATACTCGAAAAGAAGACGCCGAAGCGCAAGCGCAATCTTCGCAAGTCGACGTTGGCGTCGTCGGCGGAGCAAAAAGCGATCCGTCGCATGCTCCCGTACGCATAAAAGGCAATTCGTAATTCGTAATGCGTAATTCGTAATTGGGGGATTAAGGAATGAGAATAAAAACGGGCGTGACTGCGCACCGTCGGCATAAGAAAATTCTCAAGCTGGCGAAGGGCTATCGCGGCGCGCGCAGTAAGCAATTCAAAAAGGCAAACGAGTCGGTGATGAAGGCGGGCTTCTACGCCTATCGTGACCGTCGGAATAAGAAGCGCGACTTCAGGGCGCTGTGGATCACTCGGATCAATGCGGCGGCTCGCATCAACGGGATCAGCTACAGTCGTCTGATGTGCGGCTTGACGAAGGCGGGCGTGGAAGTGGATCGCAAGATGCTCGCGGCGTTGGCGGTCGATGACATTGCGGCGTTCGGCAAATTCGTCGCCGTCGCGAAAGAAAATATGTAATCAACGGGGCTGTCGAAAGTGGCAGTCCTTTTTAATTTTTTCTCCCGCCCACCCACCCTCGAAAAACTTTTTTTCAAATAAGAGGCGCCGGCTCGGGGCGACGGATGGAGGGGCACCGCCCACCCTTGGAAGGCAGCGGTCTTTAATCGTTCATGGGCGACGGAAATATTTTCCCGCCCGTCCTTGCTGTTGCCGATGATCGTGGCGCCGACGACGCGGGGCGAGGAATGAAGGGGCGCCGCCCACCCTTGGCACCCCCGTTGTTGTCGATGTAAAGGAGTGGGCGCCGCCGACGCGGGTGGGAACCACGGGCTCAGTTGGGCGCCGCCTCGGAGGGTGGGAGCGTCGACGGCGCCCCAAAAAAATATTCGGTCGGGAGATCGATATGAATAAAATAAAGTTGATCAACAAACTGAAGCAGAGAAAATATCGTGAGGAGTTCGGGCTGTTCATCGTCGAGGGACGGCGGCTTTGCGACGAGGCTCAACAATCGGGCGCGGAAATAATTTTTTCGATCACCGCCGACGAGATCGGCGAACGCGAATTTAAAAAGTTGAGCGATGTCGAGACGCCGCAGGGAGTATTGATGGTCGTCAAGCGCCCGAAGGTCGAGCCGCTCACTCGCGACGGATTGATCCTCGTGCTTGACGGATTACAGGAGCCCGGCAATGTCGGAGGGATCATTCGGACGGCGGCGGCAGTCGGCTGTCGACACATCATCGCGCTCGAGGACACCGTCGATCCGTTCAATCCGAAGGCGGTGCGCGCATCGATGGGCGGCATTTTCAAAGTCAACATTATACAGATGCTCCGCGCGGAGTTATTATCGAAAAAAATTCCGTTGACGGCGGCGGCGCTCGACGGCGTGTCGTATGATCGATTCGAGTTTGAAAATCCGACGGCGCTGGTGTTCGGGAGCGAAGCGCGGGGCGTCGATCGATCAATTCTCGACGCGGCGCGAAAAATTACGATCCCGATGGTCGCGATGGAAAGCCTCAACGTCAACGTGGCGGCGGGGATTTTGATGTACGAGTGGCGCCGACGGCGGATTGTTTGACTGTTAAAGGCGCGCGTGATATAATCGATAAAAATTTGGGGAGTGATGGCGATGTTCGGATTGGGAGTGCCGGAGCTGATTTTAATCCTCGTGATCGGGCTGGTGATCTTCGGACCGGGGAAATTGCCGGGCGTGGGCAAGGCGCTCGGTCAAAGCATCAAGGAATTTAAGGAAGCGAACAAAGAGGACGAACCGAAACAATTGGCGTCGGCGGACGCGGATAAAAAATGAGCGATAAAAATCTGCCGTCGGCTCAATCATCGGACGCTCAACCGTCGAAAGAAAACGACGATGGCACGATGTCGTTGACGGAGCATTTGACGGAGTTGCGTTCGCGCATCATAAAAAGTTTAGTCGCCGTCGCGGTCGGGAGCTGCGTCGGGTATTTTTTTATCGACGAGATCATGGCGCAATTGGCGGAGCCGGTCGGGAAATTATATTTCATGCAACCGTCGGAAGCGTTCTTCACGTATTTGAAGATGGATATTTTTGTGGGCTTCCTGATGGCGTTGCCGGTCATCTTCTACCACGTGTGGAAATTTTTCCTGCCGGCGCTGACGACTTCCGAGCGCGCGGTGCTGTCGATTGTGGTGCCGTTGTCGGTGATGCTGTTCTTTGCAGGGCTGGCGTTTTCGTTCTTCTTGGTGTTGCCGACGGCGCTCAAATTTTTTATGAGCTTCGGCAGTGAGGACTTGACGGCGATGTTCTCACTGAGCCGCTACTTCGACTTCATGTTGACGTTCGTGCTGCCGTTCGGGTTCGTGTTCGAGCTGCCGCTGGTGATCATCGTGCTGGGGAAGTTGGGGCTGTTGACGAGCGCGTTCCTCGGCAAATATCAGAGGATAGTAATATTCATGTCGTTTGTGATCGGAGCGATCATCACGCCGACGCCCGACGTTTTCACTCAATCGATGATCGCGCTCCCGATGATTCTGCTCTACGAATTGGGCTATCTCGTCGTCAAATACATTCTGAGGAAATGAGGTAAGGAATTATGCAGGCAATTATTCTCGCCGCAGGCATGG
>CALGGP010000311.1 GCA_937915885.1 uncultured Selenomonadales bacterium
GGGACTAGGGAAAAATCCTTAGCC
This sequence comes from uncultured Selenomonadales bacterium, assembly GCA_937915885.1. Classification (GTDB taxonomy): domain Bacteria; phylum Bacillota; class Negativicutes; order Selenomonadales; family Selenomonadaceae; genus Quinella. The sequence goes on from CALGGP010000311.1 coordinate 25, forward strand.
TTTAGCCTTTATCCCCTAGTCTTAAAAAAATAAAGACTAAAGACTGGGGACTAGGGAAAAATCCTTAGCCTTTAGCCTTTATCCCCTAGTCTTAAAAAAATAAAGACTAAAGACTGGGGACTAGGGAAAAATCCTTAGCCTTTAGCCTTTATCCCCTAGTCTTAAAAAAATAAAGACTAAAGACTGGGGACTAGGGAAAAATCCTTAGCCTTTAGCCTTTATCCCCTAGTCTTAAAAAAATCGACTGAAAGGAGATTTTTTCTTGAGTTATTTTTTGAGGCGAAATGAACAGAATCTTTGGCACGGGAAATTTTCAAGTTTTCCTGAAGATTTAATTGTACACGCAATTTCAACGCGCTTAAGCGGCTACAGTCAAAAACCTTTCGACAGCTTAAATTTGGGCTTACACGTCGGCGACAATGCGGAAAATGTTTTGGCTAATCGAAAAAAATTTATTCAATCGCTCGGCTTTAACCTTGAAGATATTGTTACACCAAATCAAGTGCACGGCGATAAAGTTTTCAAAGTTGAAGAAATTCACAGAGGGCGCGGCAGTCAAAATTATTCTGATTCAATCGAAAAAACCGACGCCCTTATTACCAATGTAAAAAATTTGCCGCTGATGCTGTGTTTTGCAGATTGTGTACCGATTCTTTTTGTTGATACCGAAAATTTGGCGGTAGGAATTGCGCACGGCGGCTGGAAAGGTACAATGAAAAAAATTGCCGCAAAAACTTTTCTTGCAATGAAGGAAAATTTCGGCACGCAGGCTGAAAATTGTTTGGTAGGAATTGCGCCTTCCATTGGTCCTTGTTGTTACGAAATTGGCGACGAAGTTAAAAAAATCTGCGCTGAAACTTTCCCCAAAAATCCCGAATTAATCATTGAACGCGACGGCAAAAATTTTCTTGACTTGTGGACGGCAAACAAAATTCAGCTTATGGAAATTGGCTTGCCTGAAAAAAATATTGACGTGGCGGGTGAATGTACCTGTTGCAATTCAAATTGGTATTTTTCGTACAGGGCGGCGCACGGCGAAACAGGCAGAATTGCCGCAGTTATTGCATTGAGTTAGGAGGTAGGGAATTGAAGAAAATTTTTGATACAGAAATAAAATCCAACGTCGAAGTTGCAGAAAATATTTTTCGACTTGAAATTTTATCGCAGGAACTTTCAAAAATCGCTCGCGCAGGGCAATTTGTACAAGTCAAAGTTTCAGATGAATTTACATTACGCCGCCCGCTCGGTATCGCCTCGACAAAAAACGGCGTCATTAAAATTTTTTATCGAACGGTAGGGCGCGGCACAAAATCCCTTGCAAATAAAAAAGCCGGCGAACATTTGAATATTTTGGGCGCACTCGGCAACGGCTTTAACCTTGAAATTGACGGGCGAATTTTACTTGTAGGCGGCGGTATGGGATTAGCTCCGCTTTTAAGCGTTGCCGAAAAAATTCCCGCGGTTGATGTTTTGATTGGCGGCAAAAATGCTGACGAAGTTAATTTTTGGATTGAAGAATTTAAGCCGGAAGTCGGGAAAATTTTTATAACAACGGACGACGGCAGCCGCGGCAGTAAAGGCTTTGCAACAACACTTTTGCCTGAAGTTTTGGAATATGAAAATTTTTCTGCAATTTTTACTTGCGGTCCCGAAATTATGATGCGCGGCGTTGCAAAAATCGCCAATGAAAATAATTTGCCGTGTTACGTTTCTTTTGAAGGGCGTATGGCTTGCGGATTGGGCGCGTGTTTAAGTTGTTCCATTGACACTAAAAACGGGCGCAAAAAAGTTTGCAAAGATGGACCCGTTTTTGATTCGCAGGAGGTGTTTGACTTTGAGTAATTTTGCATTTCTCAAGGAAAAATCAGAATACGCGCTTTTCTCAAATGACTGCATAGAGGCTGAAGAAATTTTGAAAAAGTCGGCGGATTCCAGCATAAAACTTGCACGCCCTGCACTCGACGCGGCTATTAAATGGCTGTACCTTCACGATAAAAACCTTTTCCAAAGTAAAACCAATCCCGAAAATTTGTTTGCGCTTATGGAAGATAATTCTTTCAAAATTGCAGTTGGTAAAAATTTATTAAGAAAAATTCACGCCTGCCGCAAATTTGGCAACGCCGCTATTCACAACGAAAAAAATTTTTCAACTGAAGACGCCGTAACTTGCCTGAACAATCTTTTTGACTTTGTGCAGTGGATTGATATGCGGTACGGCGAAAATTACGCGCCCAGAATTTTTGACGTTGACGAAATTTTTACAAGTTCACTTTTGAAAACCGAAATTTGCGGAATAAAAATGAATACGCCTGTTTTGACGGCGTCCGGCACTTTCGGCTTCGGTGAAGAATTTGAAGATTTTGTTGACTTGAAAAGGCTCGGCGGCGTTATGGTTAAATGTATCACGCCAAAACCTCGCGCAGGAAATAAGGGCGTGCGAATTACCGAAACGCCCGCGGGAATGTTAAATTGTATCGGATTGGAAAATCCCGGCGTTGAAATTTTTTTGGCTGAAATTTTGCCGCGTATCAAAAATAAATTTAATGTCATTGTAAATATTTCAGGTTCAAGCGTTGAAGATTACGGCAATTTGGCAAAACTTTTGGACGTGGAAGGCGTGGCGGCGATTGAGTTAAATATTTCCTGCCCAAATGTAAAAGACGGCGGGATTATTTTTGGTACGAATGCAAAGGCGGCGACTGAAGTTACGGCGGCGGCGAAAAAAAATACCAAAAAGCCGGTTATCGTGAAACTTAGCCCAAATGTTACAGATATTACCGAAATTGCGCGGGCGGTTGAAAGTGCGGGTGCAGATTGTATTTCGCTGATTAATACTTTGATGGGAATGGAAATTAATATTCATACGTGGAAGCCTACGCTCGGAAATATCACGGGCGGACTTTCGGGCGGCGCGGTTAAACCGGTTGCTGTCAGAATGGTTTATCAAGTCGCGCAGGTTGTCAAAGTTCCAATAATTGGAATGGGCGGGATTCGTTCTGCTGAAGACGCGGTAGAATTTTTCTTGGCGGGCGCGTCAGCCGTGGCAGTCGGTACGGCGAATTTTGCCAATCCCAATGTTACCAATGAAATTATTGACGGCTTAGAAAATTATTTGCGCAAAAAAAATTTGAACAGTATCAAAGAAATTGTCGGTAAGATAAAATAATGCCCCTAGGAACGCCTGTAAGCCTCTGTACGGCGTTTTTTTATTGCCTTGGTACATTTTACCCTAAAAAAATATAAAGCCGCTTAAAATGGCTCTCAGCGGCTTTAAAATCGATTTTAAATTTTACCACAAATCTTGACTTTATGGTATATCGAATAAAAAAAAGATGAGTATAATCAGCCGCCTGCAAGTATTAATATTTGACAAAATCAACGTCAGCCTGTATAATAACCAAAGTTTACACGCGCCCGTAGCTCAGTTGGATAGAGCAACGGCCTTCTAAGCCGTGGGTCGCGCGTTCGAGTCGCGCCGGGCGTACCATCAATCAAAAAAATATCGGCGGCGTCTGATCGATCGGACGTCGCCGTTTCAATTTCTTATAAAATCATTTCCGCGCCTCAATCAAAAATTTTTAATCGGCGAACGGCGTCGGGCTCATGATTAATTTCGGGTTGTTATCTTTGATCCAGCCCAGCGCCCATTCGTTTTCGACCAACAGCACCGGCTGATCCTCGCGATCGACCACAAACATCCCGCGATCGGCGCCCCGCAACGTCGACGGCGTGATCGCTCGTCCGTCCTCCGCGCGGAGCCAACGCGCCACCTCCAACGGCAGCATCGTCAACAACACATCGACGCCGTACTCGCTTTTCAGTCGATACTGCAGCACTTCAAACTGCAACGTGCCGACGGTGCCGACGATGAACGATTCCGTCCCCGCGCCGACTTGGTTGAACAATTGAACGGCGCCCTCCTGCGTCAATTGCTCGATCCCTTTGACGAATTGTTTGCGCTTGAGCGTGTCCTTCGCTTGGACGCGCGCAAATTTTTCGGGCGGGAATGTCGGAAATTCCTCGAAAGTAAATTTATGAGAGGCGTCGGTTAGAGTGTCGCCGATGCCGAAAATGCCCGGGTCGAACAGCCCGACGATATCTCCCGGGAACGCCTCATCGATGATCTGTCGATCCTGTGCGAGGAACTGTTGAGGCTGGGCGAGCTTGACAATTTTATCGGACGCCGCATGCCACACTTGCATGTTGCGCTCGAATTTGCCCGAGCAGATTCGGATAAACGCCAACCGATCTCGATGCGCGGGATTCATATTGGCTTGGATTTTGAAGACGAAGGCGGAAAATTTTTCGTCGTCGGGCTCGATGATGCCGTCGGAGCAAATGCGCGGGGCGGGCGGCGGAGCCAATCTGATATACTCCTCCAAAAAATTTTGCACGCCGAAGTTCGTCATGGCGGAGCCGAAAAATACCGGCGTCAAATCTCCCGCGTCGACTTTCGAGCGATCAAATTTATCTCCCGCCTCGTCAAGCAATGTGAGATCGTCCTGAAGGTTGTCGAACGTCTCTTGACCGATCCGATCGATCATCACGGGATCGTCGGCGTTGAAAATCTCACTGATGCGCTCGATTTGACCGTGGCTCGTATCTGCCGCAAACAGCTCGACGCTATTTTTTTGACGGTCGAACACTCCGAGATAATTGCCGTCGATGCCGACGGGCCAATTCATGGGATAAGCGCGAATGCCGAGGACGTTTTCAATCTCGTCGATGAGATCGAGCGGAATTTTACCGTAGCGATCGAGCTTGTTGACGAAAGTAAAAATCGGAATGCGGCGCTGTCGACAGACCTTGAACAATTTTTTCGTCTGCGCCTCGACGCCCTTCGCCGCATCGATCACCATCACCGCGCTGTCGACCGCCATCAGCGTCCGATAAGTGTCCTCGGAAAAATCCTGATGCCCGGGCGTGTCGAGAATATTGATGCGGCAGCCGTCGTAGTCGAACTGCAGAACGGAGCTGGTGACGGAAATTCCGCGTTGTTTTTCGATCTCCATCCAATCGCTGACGGCGTGACGTTGCGCCTTGCGCGCCTTGATCGAGCCGGCGAGATGAATTGCGCCGCCGTAGAGCAGCAGTTTTTCGGTGAGGGTGGTTTTACCGGCGTCGGGGTGGGAGATGATTGCGAACGTCCGACGGCGTTTTATTTCGTCGATGATATGCGACAAACTTTTTCCTTCTTCCAAAATAAATTTTCCCGCCCGCCCTCCCCTAATTACGCATTACGCATTGTTTTATGTTTTGATGCCTGCTCTCGCGCCAAGCGATCGCACCGTTCGTTGAAGTGATCGCCGTCGTGCCCGCGCACCCAATTGAATTTCACCGCCCGACTCGTCATCAGCTCGTCGAGCGCCAACCACAAATCTTGATTCAACACCGGCGTCTTGTTCGCCGTCACCCAACCGCGCAACTTCCAATTCCGCAGCCAACCTTTTTCAAACGCGTTCCTCAAATATTGACTGTCGGTAAACAATTCGATCTCACTGCCGATTTTTAATGCGTTAAGCGCGGAGATCGCCGCCGTCAATTCCATCCGATTGTTCGTCGTCCGAGCCGCGCCGCCCGATATTTCCGCGACTTCGCCCGTCTCTCGATCGATCACCACCGCCGCCCAACCGCCCGCGCCCGGATTGCCCAAGCACGAGCCGTCGGTGTAAACCACATAACTCATCGCGCGCTCCTCAATAATGCCGCACCACTTCAAATCGCCACAGATTGATCGAGTCGCTCGTCGGAATATGCCCCTTGCGCATCGCGATCCGCACTTGATCTTCAACCTTGTCGACGCCCTCGAGATCGGGCAACAGCAATCCGCGACGTCCTTTGCTTTCGACGATGACGCCGTATTTTTTTACGTCCAAATCCTTCATACTGAACACGCGCTCCGGCTTGCCGAGCACATCAACGCTGTATTCGAGCGCCCCGAGTTCGCTTTCCTCGACCGGCGAAAAACGCGGATCTTTCGAGCACGCCGAGATCGCATTCTGAACGATCTCGAGCGCAATTGAATCCGTCGTCGGCGCGATCGTTCCGATGCAGCCGCGCAATTGCCCGTCCTTATGCAGCGACACGAACGCCCCCGCCTTGTCGTTGAGCATCTCCTTCGGCAAATCCTTCGGCAGTTCGCTCAACGGCTGATGCGTCTTAACAAATGTCTCCAGGCTCAACCGCGCCAATTTTACGTACTCGTCCTCGTGCGCTTTGCGATCGCCGAGCTCCTTCGATTTGACCGCCTCCAACTTTTTGCCGAAGTCCCGCGTCGGATCGTCGCCTTTGATCCCGATCCACGCCACGCCGTAGCCCACTCCGAACGGTCCCTCATACGACAGCTGTTGACATTCGACGTTCTTTTTGTCGAGCGCGCCCGCCATTATCCAAAACGACCGCAGCCCGCACTCCGCCGCTCGTTCGCAGAATTTATTATCCATCGTCAGCATCGACAGAAAATCGCCTTCGCTGATATACTTCATGATTTTCTCGTCGAACGCCGGACCTTCCTCAACGTAGCCGTACGGACCATCGTGCTTGAGCTTATGCGACAGATCGCCACTCGCCACATACACCACCCGCCGATTCAATTGATCCGCCGTCCGCGCGATCAACTGTCCAAACTTATAGTGATCGGTATTCGGCAGCCCGCTCAACCCGATCCGCACGACCTTCACTTTGGAAAAATCGACGCCTGCCTGCTCGAGGAAGCGCAACGGGATCAAAGTGCCGTGATCGAGCGATGCATCGCGCTCGCCGAAGGTGCCCGCATGAATTTTTTCGACCTCTGCATTATCAGCCAACGTCTGAACGAAGTCGGTATCGTAATCGACTTCGATTTTTACATTGGGCGCGCGGAATCTCTCAAAATTGCCGGAGGCGTGCTCGCCCGGGGAGATATGAAAATAATCGGCGTAGAGGATCGAGTGCGGGCTGGTGATGACGATCGTCTCGGGGTTGAGCGCCGCCGCCAATCGCGCCGCCTTTTGATACGCGTCGATGGTCGGTTGAATTTTTTTCTCCTCGCCGCGCCCGACTTCGGGCAAAATCACCGGCGGGTGCGGCACCACCATTGCTGCCAATATCGACATTAAAAATTCCTCCTTCAGATTGCGAAACGATTTTTCGCCCCGTTCTTCGACAGCTCGAGCAGATATTGTAATTTGTCTTCGGCTGTCCGATATGCACTCAACGCCCGATCTATCTCGTCAAACGACAGACTCTCGCCGTCGCGCTCGTAAGTAAATTTATCCGTCGCCATCACGGCATATTTTTTTGTCTCCGCGTCCTTCCAATTGTGGACAGATTCGCCAGACCAAAAAATTTTTTCCTTGATCTGTCGTGCGGGATTGCCCGCCCAAATCGTGTTTGACGGAATCTTTTTTCCGCTGACGACCGCGTTCGCTCCGATCACCGAGCCCGAGCCGATATGCGTACCTTTCAATATCGTCGCGAATTGCCCGATCCAAACGTGATCGCCGATGAAAACGCTCCGCGTCGGATTGAGGCGCTCCTTCGTCTCTGTCGAATAGATCAGATGCGGATCGGAATTGCGCACCCAAGTGTTGAATGACACCGTGCAACCGTTGCCCATCACAAAATGTTTTTGCTCCGACAGAAGTAATTGCATCGCCGCGCCGTACCGATTGATAAAATTATTTTTGCCGAAGTACACCGCTTGATTGCTGTGAACCATCAGTTTGAAATGATACGGGTTCCTGTTCGCGCTCAGAAACAAGATCGAATTGCTGCCATTAAAATTTATAACGCTTTTGCCGAGGTTAAGATTGCCCTCGAGAAATAAAATGTTTCGCCCCCCCCCC
>CALGGP010000312.1 GCA_937915885.1 uncultured Selenomonadales bacterium
ATCTCGACGCCGACGATCTGATCTCCTTCGACGACGCGATATCGCTGAACTCGTTGTTTACTCTCGAGGCGGACGGCTCCTCAACCCTTTATTCCGATCAAATAAACATAGGCTTCAGCGATCGATCGATCGACGATCTCATGAACAGTGCCTTCGCCGATCTCATTTACTCGGCGCCTTCGACAGTCAACGCGCTGATCGATTTGTCGGCGTCATCGATCGGATCGTATGTGGTCGACGGAAGGACGGCGATTGACAGCAATACTGTCTATAGCGCGACACTCACCGACGACGTGAGCGGCTATGATGTGGCGGTCGGCGACGTTTCCATCGATCATCAATACTCCGCGCGGGGCATCGGTCATCAATCGATCACCGTCAACGACAACGGTTGGAGCATCAGGACGGCGGCGGGCGTCGATTCGATTTACATTGCCGACGGCGTTTCATCGATCGCCTTTACCGATCTCGACGCCGACGATCTGATCTCCTTCGACGACGCGATATCGCTGAACTCGTTATTTACTCTCGAGTCGGACGGCAATTCAACCCTTTATTCCGATCAAATAAGCATCGGCTTCAACGATCGATCGATCGCCGATCTCATGCAAAGTTCTTTCGCCGATCTGATCTACTCGGCGCCGTCGACAGTCAACGCGCTGATCGAGCTGTCGGCGTCATCGATCGGATCGTTTGTGGTCGACGGAAGGACGGCGATTGACAGCAATACTGTCTATAGCGCAACCCTCACCGACGACGTGAGCGGCTATGATGTGGCAGTCGGCGACGTTTCCATCGATCATCAATACTCCGCGCGGAATGTCGGTCATCAATCGATCACCGTCAACGACAACGGCTGGAGCATTAAAACTGCGGCGGGCGTCGATTCGATTTACATTGCCGACGGCGTCTCATCGCTCGCCTTCACCGATCTCGACACCGACGATGTAATTTCGTTCAGCCGCGCCATCAATGCCAACTCCTTACTCACTCTCGAGGCGGGCGGCAACTCGACCCTTTACTCCGATCAGATCAGCATCGGCTTCAACGATCGATCCGTTGCCGATCTCATGCAAACTTTCTTCGGCGATCTGATCTACTCGGCGCCGTCGAGCGTCAACTCTCGCGTCAATCTCTCGTCCGACGGCTCGAGCGGCTCGTATGTGGTCAACGGCAGCCGCGCCACCAATCCCGCCGCGCTTTACGACGCCACGCTCACCGCCTCGAGCCTCACTCCTTACGATGTGGCGGTCGGCGACGTCGACAATCATCAATACTCCGCGCGGAACATCGGACATCAATCAATCACCGTCAACGACGACAATTGGAGCATAAAAACAGGCGCGGGCGCCGATTCGATTTACATTGCCTCCGCCGTCTCGTCGCTTACCTTCGTCGACCTCGACAATGACGATCTGATCTACTTCAGCCGCGCCGTCGACAACAACTCATTGCTCACTCTCGAGGCGGGCGGCAACTCGACCCTTTACTCCGATCAGATCAGTCTCACCTTCAACGATCGCTCGATTGCCGATCTCATGCAGAGTGCTTTCGCCGATCTGATCTACTCGGCGCCCGACTCCGTCAACGCCATGATCAATCTGTCGGACGACGCGTCGAGCGGATATTTCGTCGTCGACGGCAGCCGCGTCACCGATCCCGCCGCGTTTTACGACGCCACGCTCACCGCCTCGAGCCTCACTCCTTACGACGTGACGGTCGGCAACGTCAATAATCATCAATACTCCGCGCGGAACGTCGGCAATCAAATGATCACGGTCGGCGCCGACGGCTGGAGCATCGCCTCGGGCGCGGGCAACGATACCGTCTTCGTCACCGACGCCGTTTCGACGATCGCCTTCAACGATCTTTCCTTGAGCGATCGCCTCTCCTTCGATCAAAACATTCCGCTCCGATCGCTCTCGACGCTGAGCTCCGGCGGCAACTCAACTCTCCAATCCGATCTGATCACTCTCGCGTTCGATCGATCGATCTCCGCTATTCAGCGCTACGTGGTCGACGATGACGGCATTGAAACTTCGATCTATCAATTGCTCGACAATCCGATCGGCGTCAATCTCACGTCGACCGACAACACCGGCGTCTTCGCAATCGAGCGCACGTCGATGCATCAAAACGCATCGCTCACGTCCGATTACAACTCCACCGACATCATTGCCGGCTCCGTTTCGAGCGCGCACGTCTACATCGCCGCGCCCGACTCGCCGCGTCAATCGATCACCGCCGCGCGCGATTGGGCAGTGACGGCGACCAACGCCGACGACACCATCAATATTCACGGCAACGGAGCGACGATCGAGGCGGGCGACGGCGCCGATGTGATCTCCGTCGGCGACTCCGTCACGACGATTACCTTCAACGATTTTGCCGACGAGGATCGCCTGTCCTTCAGTCAATCGATTGAAGCCGGCTCGTTGCACTCGACGGTCGATGCCGACGGCGCCGTCGTTCTTTACTCGGATCAAATCCTTTTGACGTTCGAGAATCGGAGCCTCGACGAGTTGAAGGACGCCACCGTTCGCAACGGCGCGACGACCATGCGGATTGAAGAATTGCTTGCGCCCGAGGGCGAGCCCAATGCGATAGTCGATCTCTCGACGGCGGACGGCAACGGCGTCTATGTGATCCATTCGTCCGCGCTCAACAACAGCGAAACTCTCTACGCCGCGACGTTCACTCAATCGATCGACGAGAATGATATCGTCGTCGGCACGGTCGAGGGCAACACCTACACCGCGCGGAGCAACTTCAATCGGCAGGCGATCGGCGTCAACGGCGCGTGGAATGTGACGGCGGCGGAGCTCGACGATTTTCTCTACGTCACCGGCAGCGGCGCGACGCTCACTGCGGGCGACGGCGCCGACTCGATCGTTGTCGCCGACGGCGTTTCGATGATAGCCTTCACCGATCTTTCTGCCGACGATCCGATTGCCTTTGCTCAACGGATCGAGCCCGGCTCGTTGCTTGCGACCGTCAACGCCGACGGCGGCTTGGTTCTTTACTCCGAGCAGATCACGCTTGCCTTCAATCAATCCGCCGACGAGATTTTGAACATCACCGTAGACAACGGCGGCACCCCGAACACGATCGAGGAGCTGATTTACGTCGAGCCGCACACGCCCAAGACGACGATCGATCTGACGGCGTCGGGCTCGAACGGCGTCTATGTGGTCGACGGGCGCGCGGTCGAAGACTCCGACACATTCTATGCGGCGACGTTTGCGAGCGAAACTTCCGCGACGGATATCATTGTCGGCACCGTCGAAGGCGGTCACACCTACGTTGCGCGCCTCGATGCCAATCAACAGGAGATCACCGTCAACGACCTCTGGCATGTGACGGCGACCGAGCTCGACGATCTGATCAGAGTGACGGGCGACGGCTCGACGGTGCACACCGGCGCGGGCAACGACACGGTTGCGATTGCCGACGGCGTCTCGAGCGTGGTCTTCGCCGATCTCAAATCAAACGACCTGCTCTCCTTCGACAATTCGATTGCCGAGCATTCGCTGATCAGTCTCAACGGCGCGGGCAATGAAGCTGCGACGCTTTACTCCGATCAAATCACGTTGGTGTTCGATAAGCTGATTGTCGCCAACGTGTTGAATTACTCCGTCGACAACGGCGGCGAGCCGATGACGCTCGAGGATTTGATTTATTCGCCGAGTTCGATTCCGAGCGCCGCGATTGATCTCAACGTCGATGATGCGGGCGGCGTGTTTGTGGTCGACGGTCGGCTGGTTTCCGATCTCGACGAATATTATCAGGCGACGTATACTCACTCGACGCTCGAGACCGATCACATTGTCGGCGCCGTCGACGAGGATCACGTATACTCCGCGCGGAGCGACGCCCGCAGTCAACAGATCACGGCGCGCGATTATTGGCGCGTGACGGCGACGAAGTACGACGACTTGATCGCGGTCGAAGGCGCGGACGTGACGATCAACACCGGCAAGGGCAATGATACGATCGTGATTGGCGACGGCGCGACGACGATCACCTTCGGCGATCTGAGCACGTCGAAAGATGCGCTGTCGTTCAGTAATGCGGTCGAGGAAAAATCGATGAGCGTGATCGAAGAAGACGGCGCTTTGATCCTCACGTCGGACGCGCTGACACTGACATTTGAAGACAAGACGTGGTCGGAGATGCGGCGCTATGTGGTGGACAACGCGGGCGTCGACACGCGGCTCGAGGATTTGATCAAACCGTCGACGCAACACATGGAGCTGGCGCTGTGGAGTTATGATTACGAATCGGGCATGGCGCGGAGCGCGGCGCTCGACAACGGCTCGACGATGCTCGCCTCGGCTCGGCATTGAAGTTGGAAGGTGATGTAAAATGCGAAAGGCAGGACGCCGGCTGATAAAAAATTTGCCGCTGATGTTGGCGTGCGCGGGGCTGTTGAGCCAACCGTTAATCGGGTCGGCGGAGGACGTCAAGCCCGATGATGCGTCGTACAATCGCGTTGAGATCGACGACGGCGAGTATTCGATCAACGGCGAGACGACCACGACCGAAGACGATTACGATATGGTTTACGGCGGCGGTTCGGAGGAAAATAGCGCTGGCGCCGTCGACAATCGGATCGAGATCAACGGCGGGGTGATCAATCGCGGCGTTATCGGCGGGCTGTCGACGACGGGCGCGGTCGGCGGCAATCGGATTGTGATCAACGGCGGCAAGGTCGCCAACGTCAGCGGCGGTGTCACATATTTTTCGTATGACGGTCAGACGACGCCGGGCAGTGTGCTCAACAATTCGGTTGAGATTTACGGCGGGATCGTCGGGACTGCGACGGGCGGCGAAGTGGCGCGCTCATATCCCGCCGATTTATCCGAAGTGCCGAGCTCGTATTTCGAGCAAAGCCCGCTTGTCTCGAGCAATCGATTGCGGATCGGAGCGGACGGCGTGATCACGGGCGGGGCGATCGGCGGCGCGGCGTATAACGGTCGGGTTGAGAACAACGTGATCGACATCGACGGCGGAAAAATTTCGGGCGAGGTGATCGGCGGCTGGGTGCGCAATCCCGTCGACGGCTACTATTCGGTCGAGGACAACGTGATCAACATAAACGGCGCGGCTGATCTGATCGATGCGTATTTGATCGGCGGCTTGGTCGGCACGGGCGACGCTCGAGTTTACAGTCCGTCGGGCAACACGCTCAACGTCAACGCGACGGACATCACCGCGCGGAGCATCAACGGATTCGAGAACATCAACTTCAACATTCCCGAGAGTGCGCGGAGCGGATCGACGATGTTGACGTTGACGGAGGGCACGACGGAGCTCGGCGGGACGTTTTTGACGATCAGCGCGGACGGCGCATCGCCGCTGACGACGAGCGATCGATTGAATTTGATCCGAAATACGGACGGCGGAATAAATATTTACAGTGAGTTGGCGTCGAGCGCGGGCGTCGATGAAGACGACGGCTCAAAGACCGTCGGCGACGTTCGATATGCGGCGACGATGGAGAAGGGCGCGACGTTCAATTACGATGTCGACCTCCAACTGTCGGGCGACGGTCAATCGTTCGAGGCGGTGATCGGTGATCAGCACTTGGCGATCGAAAGCGTTGCGCCTCCCGATCCCGTCCCGATCCCGATTTTGAAGGACCCGATCAAAGTTCCCATCGAGAGCGACAATGACATGTTCGAGGACACGAAGGCGACGGACATTGTTCAGGTGCATGATGTGCGCGGCTTTGAGATGTTCGGCAACATCGGCGGCGGTCATTTCAAAATCAAGACGGGCGGCGGCTCGTATATCAAGACGAACATGCAGACTTACGATTTCGGCTTCGCGCGGAATTTCCGTCGGGAGTCGAGCGTGTTTACGCTGGCGCCGGTGGTCGAATACGGCTACGGAAAATATGACAGCCATCTTGCCTCGGGCATCGACGGCAACGGCAATCAAAAATATATCGCGGGCGGCGTCGTGTTTCGGAGCATGAACAACAGCGGCTTCTATTATGAGACGAGTTTTCGCGGCGGTCAAACGCGCACGTCGTACTCATCGAATCACTTCATGCGCGGCGGCGAGAGGGTGCACACGTCCTACAACGTAAAGTCGCCGACGATGACGGGGCATTTTCGGCTCGGTAATAAATTTCGCATCGGGCGCAATCACGTGCTCGACGTCTACGGCATTTACAATTACGCCCGACAAAATTCGGCAAGCACCGATCTCAACCTCGGCGATCACTACGAGTTTGACAGCGTCAACAGCCATCGAATTCGGACGGGCTATCGCTTGACGAGCCGCATAAGCGATGCGTCACAAATTTACACGGGGCTGGCTTATCAGTACGACAACAGTTCGGATTCGATTGCGCGTTGCGAAGACGTTGAAACTGTCAGTCTCGGGCAGAGCGGCTCGAGCGGCATGATTGAGATCGGTTGGGTCGTCAAGCCGTTCAAAAACAATCCGTGGTCGCTCGACATTCATACAACGGGGTGGGTCGGCATGCAGGAGGGCTTCACCGCCATGGCGAAAGTCAAGCGTTCATTCTGATCCTCCGCGATTCAAAATCAGCTCGATTTGATTGACGATCTCGCTCAACAGCGCGTCCTTTGCGTCGAGCCGTCCTTCAATCGCCTCAACCCGATCGGCAAATAACTGCCACAATTGATTGACTTCCGCGCGGAGCTCGTCAAGTGCAGTCGGATCGATCGACGGTTGGGGCTTTTGATTTTGCAAGCCCTCGAGCAATTGTTGAAGCACTTCGATCTCCGCCGATTGATCCGCCGCCTCCGATTGCTTTGTCTTGATCTCTTCGATCTCGACCTGCACCACGTCATATTTCGTCGACAGCAAATTTTTCAGCGACGTCAACTCCTGCCGCAGCCGATTATTTTCCTCCAGCTGTTGAGTCAGCGCCGCCTGCAAGCCGCCGAGCGCACGGTTTTGCGCGTCAATCCGTTCGAGCAACTGTAACTGCTCGAGCGCATTCAATCTCATCTCGTGCTGCACTTTCGTCGGGCTCAGATCGCTTTCTATTTTTTGCCTGATGCTCTCAACGTCCGCCGTCACCGCTTTTAATTGCGTCAACGCTCCGTCGAGCCGGTACATCTGCTCGATCCGATCGCGTAATTCTTTTGTCGTCGGCATGAACCATTGCATTTGATCACGTCACCGTCCTTCGCTCACCGCCGCCCGACGCTCGTCGTCGTACTCGGGCTTATTCATTATTTGTATGTTGAAGGGATCGAGATGCACGCTGACTTTTTCGCCGATCGCGCGCCCGACTATCGATTGCACGAGCCAATCAAAGCCGCCCGCCTCGACCGTGATATCGTAATTCATTCCCTTGAATACGACCGCCGTCACCGTGCCGTTGAGCGCGCCTTCGGTCGGAGCGCCGAGCACAATATCTTCGGGTCTGATCTGCACGTCGACGGATTTGTTTTCGCCGAAGCCCTCATCGCTACACTCGAACTCCACGCCCAATATCCGCACGAGTTTGTCTCGAACCATCACGCCGTCGATGATATTGCTGTCGCCGATAAAATCTGCCACGAAGGCATTTTCCGGCTCGTTATAAACCTGCTCGGGCGTGCCGATCTGTTGAATGTAGCCTTGATTCATCACGACGACGGTGTCGGACATCGACAGCGCCTCCTCCTGGTCGTGCGTCACGAAGACAAACGTGATGCCGACTTCTTTTTTTATGCGGACGAGTTCTTTGCGCATGGCTCGACGGAGTTTCATATCGAGGGCGCTCAACGGCTCGTCGAGCAATAAAACTTTCGGCTCATTGACGATCGCTCGAGCGATGGCGATGCGCTGTTGCTGACCGCCGCTGAGTTTTGTCACGTCATGATTTTCGTAGCCGTCGAGATTGACGAGTTTCAACGCTTGACGAACCTTGTCTCGAATAAAATCTTCGGGCTTGCCTTTGATCCTCAAACCGAAGGAAATATTCTCCGCCACATTCATATGCGAGAACAACGAGTATTTTTGAAAGACGGTATTGATCGCGCGACGATTGGGCGGCAGATGAGTGATGTCGTTGCCGTCGAAGAGCACGCGCCCCTCGTCGGGCGTCTCGAATCCGCCGATGATGCGCAGCATTGTGGTCTTGCCGCAGCCCGACGGTCCGAGCAGAGTGATGAACTCGTTTTCGTGGATCGTGAGGTCGATCTCGTCGAGGACGGTGCGTCCGCCGAATTTTTTTACGACCTGCTCCAGCCTGATCAAATCCTTCTCCATGTCTCTCTCCTTTCAATTGCGCCTAAAAGTTTATCACACGAAAAGGGCGCGGGCAATTGAAGGAGAAAAACTTTCCGTGTCGAAGAAGTTTTATTGTTTACGAAGCAGATGTTTTTGCAAACAGGGATTGTTTTTTTCAGGGAGGTCTTTTCAATGTTGATGAGCATTCTCAACGACAATTCGTCGCGCGTGTCGCTTGTCGATTTCAATCGCAACACCGACCGCGTCGACAAGGCGATGCTTCGCGTCGCGCAGGGCATGAAGATCACCGGCGCAGCGGACGATGCCTCGCAGTACAGCGTTTCGGAGCGCATGCGCAATCTGATTCGCGGGCTCGAGCAGGCGGGGCAAAACATTCAAAACGACTCCGCCATGCTCAAGACTGCACAGGCGGCAGCTTCTTCCACGCTCGAGATCATCAAAAGCATCAGGGAGAAAGCGGTGCAATCCGCGAACGACGACAACACCGACGTGGATCGCGCCGTCATTCAGAAGGAGATCGATCAGCTCATCGATCAAGTCAACGATAACGCGATGGTCACTTTCAACGGCAAACATCTGCTTGACGGTTCCTCTTCGCCGTTGTACTCGACCACCGACGCGGAGACGGCGATCATTCGCGGGCTCAATTCGTCGTGGCTTCGCACTTCGCTCGACATCATCAAAGACACTTACGGTTTGTCTTTCGAGGAGCCCGAAACGTCGATCCGAAAAATGACGGTGCATATGGACGACGAGGGCGAAACCGGCACTCTCGCCTACGTCTCGCACACGGCGGACGGCAACGGCAAGGCGACCACTCTCGAGTTGCACGTCAACATGTATTATTACAACGGTCTCAACAAACTTGATCCAAACGGCAGCTCGACGGTCGAGGGCGCGGGTTATCTCGATCGGACGCTCATTCATGAGATGACGCACGCGGTGATGGCTGCCAACATCGATTACTTTTCGGAGTTGCCGGGCTGGGTGAAGGAGGGCGGCTCGGCAGAGTTGGTTCACGGCGTCGACGACACGCGCAATGTTGAGGACACCGAAGACGATTACTCGGGCGGCTACGTCAAGATGCGGTATATGGCTTATCAATCATCGGTGACGGCGCGGGATTTTATCAAGACGTTCATGCACTGCCTTGACGAAGCCGGCGGTCGGACGGCGGGGCTCAACTACGCGATCAAGACGGCAAGCCACGGTCGATTTGCCAATCTCGAATCGTTTGAAACGGATTTTGCAAATGCTATCGCCGCCGCCGGAAGCTACGAAAATTTTTTGCGTTTGAAATGCGGGATCGTGCTCGACAATAACGACACGGGAGCGATCAGCGGCTTTGATGCGGGCGACGGTCCGATGAAGGACAAATACAATACGGTGCGCGAGGCGAGCCGTCCCGCCAACTGGAGACTCCCGACTTCGCCGTCAACGCTGATTAACGGCTTGGAGGTGATCTGGCCGAAGGGTTATACGGCAAGCGACGGCGGCACTTTGTCTTTCCAAGTCGGCGCGCGCTCGAATGAGCGGATCAGCGTCGGGCTGTTTAATATGACGTCTCAATTCATCGGGTTGACGGACGAAAACGGCAACAACATCAGCGTGCGGACTCAAAAGGACGCCAACGAGGCGTTGAATCATCTTAACCGCGTGCTTGAGGTGGTGTTGGATCAACAGACGATGATCGGCTCTTTGCAACAGCGGTTGGAAGCGACGCATGGCACGGTCTCGACGTCGATGGACAACACTCGAGCGGCGGAGTCGGTGATCCGCGACGCGGACATGGCGAAGGAGATCACCGCACTCAATCAGGCGCAAGTGCTTCAACAGGCGTCTCAAACAATGTTGTCGAAATCCAATCAAAACATGCAACAGAGTTTGAAGACGCTCACATCAAACGGCTCGAAAACGATCGAAGAGGCGGCAGATACGTCGAAGGCGAAGAGCGCCAATGACAAAAATTTGTCGGAAGTCGGCAAGGATTTGCAGAAGGTGACGACGGGGCAAAAAATAAATTCTGCGGCGGACGATGCGTCGGCGTATTCGATCAGCGAAGAGATGAGAGTTGAGTTGCGCTCGCTCGATCAGAACGATCAAAACGTGCAGAACGGGCATTGCATGATGACGATTGCGGAGAAGGCGATCGGCGAGCAGATCGAGATCGTCAAGCGCATGCATGATATCGGATTGCGGGCGTCGGACGCGGCTTGCAATCAATTGGATCGGGACGTGCTTCAAAAGGAAGTGTCGGAGTTGGCGGATCAGCTCGAGCTGATCGCTCAGCAGACGACTTACAACGGCAGGCATTTGCTCAACGGCTTAACGGACGCGCAGGAAGTCGTGAGGACTTTCTACGGTTTCGATCCGACGGGCGCCGAACACGACAACGACATCACCGGACTTTTTCCCGACGAGCCGACCGGCACCGCGCCCGCTTACGGCACCACCGGCTACTCGGAAAATACTTTCAAACTGGATTTTTCTCATGCCACCAACGCCAACGGCAATCCGCTCCGTCCGATCGATCTCGACATGCAGGGCTTTGCGATGATGTGTACGGCGGGCTGTTCGCAGTTCGTGAGCATTCTCTTCGACAACTCGCGCAATCTCGGTGAGGCGCTCTACTTCCGTGATGATTCCGGCGACGGTTCTTACATCAATTCGACGGCGCCCGAGGCGTACATTATCGGCATCAAAGGCGCGCAAAGTTTTACCGACGTTTACGAGTCGATGTTTAACGGCATTGCGCACGCCAACGACACCAATCCGACGCTGTCATATTATCCCGACACCGATCGCGTGACGTACTTGACGGGCGCGCATGGCGTCCACATGATCAAGGACAACACCTCTCAGCCGCCGACTTACAGTTTCTCACGCGGCGACAGCAGCAAATTTGTGATCTACAACGGCTTCAAAGGCGATCTGGATATGGACTCGAAGGAAGGATTTTTGCCGCGCATTGAGTATCTGTCGATTCAAGGCATGCCGAGCGCGTCGATGAACACTCATTTTAAACTGCCGAACACGACGTTGCGGGTTTTGTTCCCTGCGTCGGACGATACGGCGTTGTTGTTTCAACCGAACTCGTCTGAATATCCGTCGAAGGGCTCTTCGTGCGATGCGGAATGTGTTCGGACGTGGGAGCGGGCGGAGAATTTTGTTCGCGACACGAAGGATGCGTTGAAGTATCTGTTGAATTGCAATGTGACGTTGGGGGCTCAATCGCGGCGGATGGAGTATATGGTTGAAAATATCGGCGCGATGCGAGACAACGTTCAGGCGGCGGAATCGACGATTCGCGACGCGGACATGGCTAAAGCGATGACGAGGTACGCGCGGGATAATGTTTTGGCGCAAGCGTCGCAAGCGATGTTGGCTCAATCGCTCCAAAATCCGCAGCTCGTCATGGGCTTGACGTGAGAAGGTGACATTGGAACTGCATGATTAAAAATTTATTCGGGCTCACTCTCGAGCAACTTCAATCGGAAATGCAATCGATCGGGCAAAAAAAATTCCGCGCGGGGCAAATTGCGGCGTGGATATATCAGCGTGGCGTTCACTCCTTCGACGGCATGAATGATCTGTCGAAAGAATTGCGCGCCCGATTGTCGGAGATGTATTCGATTGAGCCCGCGCGATTGATCACGCAATTAAATTCGCCGTCGACCACAAAATTTTTACTCGAGCTCAACGGCGCGCGCGTCGAATGTGTTTTGATGCGCCACGACTACGGCAATTCGGTCTGCATCTCGTCACAAGTCGGTTGCGCAATGGGCTGTGCGTTTTGCGCCTCGACTCTCAACGGTTGCCAACGGAATTTGACGGCGGTCGAAATGCTCGCGCAAGTGGTCTTCATCAACGATCGGCTCCGCGCGGAGTCTCAAAAAGTTGATTCGATCGTGGTGATGGGGACGGGCGAACCCCTTCAAAACTTCGACAATCTGATCGGATTTTTAAAAATGATCCATGAGCCGTACACACTCGGCATGAGTTATCGACGAATAGTCGTCTCGACGTGCGGGATCGTGCCGAATATCGATCGATTGGCGGCGTCGGACATTCCGATTACGCTGTCGATCTCGTTGCACGCGCCGACGGACGAACTTCGCTCGCAATTGATGCCGATCAATCGGACGTTCGATATAAAAACGGTGGTCGAGGCGGGCGGACGATACGCCGATCGGACGGGTCGACGGGTGACGTATGAATATATTTTGATCGACGGGGTGAACGACTCGACGGAGCATGCGCGGCAGTTGGCGACGCTGTTGAAAAATCAATTGGCAAACGTCAATTTGATCCCGATCAATCCCGTCGAAGGAAAAAGTTTTCGTCGACCGTCGAAGGAAAGGATCAAAGATTTTGTGACGGTGCTCGAATCGCGCGGGCTCGGCTCGACGGTGCGCAAAGAGTTCGGAGCGGAGATAGATGCGGCGTGCGGTCAATTGCGGAATCGGGATTTGAGCGCGAAAGTGATGAAATAAATCGCGGCGCTGATGACGACGATCGTAGCACCGGCGGCGGTGTTAAACTCGTAAGCGGCAATCAACCCGCTCACGCCCGATGTCAACGCGATCATCACGGAGACGAGATTGTAATGCTTAATGCGGCGTGCCGGTCAATTGCGGAATCGGGACTTGAGCGCGAAGGTGATGAAATAAATCGCGGCGCTGATGACGACAATCGTGGCGCCGGCGGCGGTGTTAAACTCGTAGGCGGCAATCAGCCCGCTCACGCCCGATGTCAAGGCAATCATCACGGAGACGAGATTGTAGTGCTTGACGTCATTGGTGACGTTGCGAGCGGCGGCGGCGGGCAGCACGAGCATGGAATTGATGATCAAAATGCCGATCCATTGAATGGAGATGGAGACGACGACGGCGAGGACGGCGGCGAAAACGGCTTCGACTTGGAAGGCGGGGATGCCTCTGCTGCGGGCGAAGGACTGATTGATGGACATAATGAGGAGGCGATTGAAGAGTACGAGCCAGACGGTAAGTACGAGGACGAAAACGATTGAAAGGGCAATGAGATCGTCGGTGGTGATGCTCAAGAGGTCGCCGATGAGGTAGGAAGAAAATTTATTGAAGGAGCCGCCGCTTGACATGATCATGAGACCGAGGGCAATGGCGGTGGAGGAAAAAACACCGATGACGGTATCGGCGCCGGTGCGAGATTTATTTTTGATGTAAGTGATGAGCAAAGCGAAGGCGATCGAAAAAATAATTAATGATATGAGCGGGGAGGTCGAGCCGAGCAGGACGCCGATTGCAATGCCTGTGAAGGCGCCGTGCCCGAGGGAATCGGAAAAAAACGCCATGCGATTAGAAACGACCATGGTAGAGAGGAGCCCGAACATGGGAGCGACGAGAATTATCGCGATGAAGGCGTTGATCATGAACTGATATTCAAACAAAGAAACACACTCCGAATTTTATTCTCCCGCCCAATGTTCCCTGCAGGAACCGCGCATTGGGGTGACGGAAAAAAACTTTTTCCCCGCCCACCCGCCCTGAAAAAATTTTTTTCAAAAAGAGACGCTACCGACGTAAGGGCGGGCTCCGCCGACGTAAGGGCGGGACCGCCGACGTTAGAGCGGGCGTCGACGACATTGTTTGGGCGCCGCCAACGCGGGTGGGCATGCTGTCCTTGGTTGGGCGCTGTCATTGGTGGGCGGGGGCGTTGGCGGCGCCCTTCTTCAAAGCCTGACGGTCGGGCAAAATTACAATATCGAGCCGAAAATTTTTTTCATGCTTGCATCGGCGAAAACATCATCGGGGCTGCCGACCGCGAGCACTTTTTTATTGAGCAACACGACTTGATCGGCGTATTTCGACACGAGATCGAGGTCGTGAGAGATCAAAATGATTGCCATGTCTTCCTGCGCGCGCAACTCGAGCACGATCTGATAAAACAATTCGAGCCCGTTTTGATCGACGCCGCTGACGGGCTCATCGAGCAATAATAAATCGGGCAAGGGATCGAGCGCGAGCGCCAACAACACTCGTTGCAATTCGCCGCCGCTCAACGCTCCGAGCCGACGATCGATCAAATGTTCCGCCTGCACTCTCGACAGACTTTCGAGCACCCGTCGACGGAGATGATGCGACGAGAACAGCCAGACGGGGCGTTGCGACAAACACGCCATAAAAATATCCATGACGGAGGCGGGCGCGCTGACATCGAAGCTCAAATATTGAGGGACGTAGCCGATGATCGGATGCCCCGTATGCTTGCCCTTTGCGTCGACGTAATGAAGTGCGCCGGAGTGTTCGACTTCGCCGAGGATCGCTTTAAGGAGCGTCGATTTCCCCGCGCCGTTGGGACCGATCAAAGCCGTCAATTGTCCGCAATGGACGTGGAGATTGACGTCGTCAAAAATGATCAAATTGCCCGCGCGGACGCCGAAATGTTCAATGCGAGTGCAACAGACCTTCGCGCAATCGTCGGACGCCGAGGCTCCATGATGCAAAATGGATTTAAAAATTTTAATCGCCTCCCTCGACCGTTGAATTATATCACTTCGATCAAAAATTTTTGATCGCCGACGAAAATTTTTTTTGCATTACTTCTCGATGACGGTACTGAACAATTCGGCGGCGCAAATTTCTCTCGGCGAGCTCAACAAAAGCATCAACAAGCTCGGCAAGGCGTTGGCAGTGGTATCGAGCGGTCAAAAGATCAACGGCGCGAAGGACGACGCGGCGGCGTATTCGATCAGCGAGCAGATGCGGGAAAAAATTCGATCGCTCGAGCAGGACGTTCAAAATGTGCAGAACGGGTCGTCGATGCTCAAAACGGCGGAGGGAGGCATTCAAAATGTCGTCGACGAGCTACGGGAGTTGAAAGAGCTCGCCGTCGACGCATCAAACGATTCAAATTCCGATGACGATCGGCGCGTCCTTCAGAAGATGTTCGATCAGAAGAAGGCAAATATCGAGGACATTGCGATCTCGACGAATTATAACGGCAAGCGTCTGCTCGACGGCACTTACGCGCGCCCGATGGACGACGTCGCATATAAACCAATCGGCATGCTCACGCGCACGACGGTGATCGGCGAGCCGCCCGGCGTAACAAAAATTTCCGGTCCGACCGACACCACCGCAATTGTGCAGGACAATAAATTTCCCTACATCTACGAGCCGTTCGATCCGATCGACGGCAGCATCATCGAGAGCACCACGGGCGTTTACTCCGGCGAAAATATTGAGTGCGACTTCGGATTTTACGGCAGTCGAAGCACTTGGAATTGGGCGGACGCGTTCGGCAATGAGGGCGCGGCGGATATTTACGGCACCGAAATTTATTCCGTCACCAACGCGTCGCAACGGCAAGTCATTGAAGGTTTCATTAAATCGCTGGACACGTCGAACAGAAATTCCGCCGACAAGGCGCTCGATGATGCCGTCAAAAACTGCTCGGGCGGCAAGTTCAGTAACTTCAACGATCTCAAGACGCAATTTCTGAGCGATCTGCAATCGAACCCGAATAATTTTTTGCAGACGTATTGCGGGATCGATCTGTCGAACGCCGACACGGGAGCGATCACCGGCTCCGACGCGGGCGGCTCGACAATCAAGGACGCCGATTCGATCGTGCCCGAAAATAATTTTTCGTCGTGGACGGATCCGACGCCCGGCTCGTCTTCGACTTTCAACGGATTGACCGTCAATTGGCCCTCGAGCGGCGCCGATGGGGCATTGACTTCGACGGAGGAAGCGATCCTTCGCGGGCTCAACGGCGATTGGATTCAACAGGGGCTCGATCTCATAAATGATTCTTACGATATGGCACCCGCCGCTAATCTTAACGTGCGATTTACCCGCTCCAACGATACGCGATCGGCATATATCGATTCCTCCGGCAACTATTTGATGATCAACATGACGCAGTGCGACAATCTGACGACGCCTTACGAGGCGAACGGCGAAGTCGGCGGTGAAAATCTCGACCGCACAATCGCGCGCGAGCTGACGAAGGCGACGATGGCTGCCAACATCAAAAATTACAAATCACTGCCGACCGGCGTTAAAGAGGGCGTCGCCGAGCTTACGACCGGCGCCGACGACATTCGCTCCGCCGACATTCAGGCGCTTGTCAACAATCTCAATTATCTTGGCAGTTCGTTGACATCGAGCACGCCTTATTCGCCGTCGGCGGGCTACATGCTCATGCGGTATCTCGCAAAACAATCGGAGGGCGCAAACATTTCGTTGAAGCAGGTCGACTACTCGACCGAGCCCAAGTCGGACAATCAGATCGGCGTGAAGATCGAATTTGATTTGACGGGCATCAGTCTCAGCGATCTTCATGGCGAGGGCTTTGCGATTCTGTGCGGCGGTTGCGGGCAATACGTCAACTTCACCTTCGACACGTCGATCAATGTGAGCGATTCGACCTTCGTCAGAGATGACGACGATGCTCGCAAAGAAAAAAGCGATTACGTGATCGGGATTGGCGATGTTGATCTCACCGTCGAACACGATCTGGCGCGGACGATTTTCGAGGGCATTGCCAATTGCGATCTTGCCGACAGAGCCGCAAGCGGTTGGAGAGATCAGGATATGAAAGATATCTATGCGACCGATACGAGTGTAAGTCCGGCGCAGGAGAAAATTGTCAGCGCGGTGCTCGACGGCAATCACGGCGTGCGCGTCGCGCGAAACCCGTCGGGCGAAGGCTACGTGTTTGTAAAGGACAGCGGTCCGATGCTGGATTTCATCACGAAAGGACGCATTCTCGGCGTTGAATATCCGGGCGAAATTGACGATCTGCCGGAAGGTGAGACTGCAATTCCGTTGACGGTCGAGACCGAAATAAACATTGGCGCGACCGTTTACGATTACAGTTTTTATCATAAGAAGGGCAATCCGCTGACGATTCATCACGGGACGAAGTCGAACGAGGCAATCAACGTTTACATCGGGAGCATGAGAACGTCGGCGTTGCGCAGTCCGATCCCCAATCGCAACGATCTCGAGCGGTTGCTCAACGACAAAGAATTTGTGTCGAAAAATCGCGGGCTGCTCGAAAAAACTTCCGAACTCAAAACCGCGCTCGAGGGCATGTCGCATGACATCAGGAATATCAAACAATCGCCGCTGTTCGAGATTATCTCGGCGCTCGACGACGAGCTCAGCATCGAGATCAGCGACAAGTCTCAAAGAATGAACTCGACGCTGAACGATTATCCGATATTGCGGCGGATATTTGAGGGCTCGATCGTCCGCGCGGATGAGGCGGTCGATTCCGACACGACGACGCCGGGCACTTCGCAGGATTCCGATACGACGAATTTTCGAGTGTTTGATATTGATGTGTTCGTCGGGAAGCTGCAGGAATATCCGGAGCTGCAACCGATGCTCGAGTCGGTGATAATCGACCACGAGATATTGAAGAGCGACGATCCGAAGGCTAAGGGCGATGCCGTTGAAATTCTCAAAAACGCCGCCGGCAAATCGTTGGACGATGCAAAATTGGTGCCGCGCCTCAATGCGGAGGCGGCGATTCGGATCATCGACGGGGCGATCACTTACGCGCTCGGGGAAGCAACGAATGTCGGAGCGAATTTGGCTCGATTGGAATTTACGGAGTCCAACGTCGTCGAGATGCGGGACAACACTCAGGCGGCGGAGTCGGTGATTCGTGACGCGGACATGGCGAAGGCGATCACCGAGTACACCAAGCAAAATGTGTTGATGCAGGCGTCGCAATCGATGTTGGCGCAGGCTAATCAGAACGGGGCGGCGGTGTTGAACCTCCTGCAGTAATTTCCCGTTGCCAATCGCCCGTCGAAATGATAAAATCTCTTCGTTGAAAAATCAATGGAGAGGTGAGCGTCCTCGATGCGAAAAATACTTTTGAGCGCGTTATTCATGTTGATGTTGATGATCGAAACGGTAAGCGCTGCCGTCGAGCCGGTGATCTCCGCCGACGCGGCAATCCTCGTCGAGGCGTCGACGGGTCGAGTGATTTTCGAGAAAAACGCCGACGACATTCGACCGCCCGCGAGCATGACGAAGATGCTCACGAGTATAATCGCGCTCGAGTGGCTCGATCCCGACACGCCCATCACCATCAGTCAAGCCGCCGCTTATACCGAGGACACTACTTTTTATTGGACGCCGGGCGATGTGATGTCGTTTCATGATCTCAACTACGCGATGATGCTCGTCAGTGATAACGGCGCGGCGGTCGCCATTGCTCAAGCGGTGGCGGGTAACGTGCCGGATTTTGCCGCGATGATGAATGAGAAGGCGCGCGAGCTCGGCTGCTACGACAGCAATTTCGTCACGCCAAACGGCTTGCCGGCTGCCGATCACTATTCGACGGCTCGAGACATGGCGCGAATTGCAATGTATTGCATGCAAAATCCCGAGTTTCGAGAGGTCGTCCGCACGAAGAAGGAGATCATTCATTGGCTGAACGCCGACAAAAAGGACGAGGCGGAGAATACCAACGAGTTGCTCTACAACGACGAGAAGGCGCATTTTACTTACGAGGGAGCCAACGGGATCAAAACGGGCTGGACGAGCGCGGCGGGCGGTTGCCTTGCGGCGTCGGCTCAACGCAACGGGACGGAGCTGATTGCGATCGTGATGCACTCCGCCAATCACGACACTCGTTTTGACGACGCTCGAAAGATGCTCGATTACGGATTCGACAGCGTTCAGATGACGCAGGTCTTTGATAAGGATCGGATCGAGCGGACGGTTTTTGTTGAGGACGGTCGTCAAGCGACGGTGCAAGTCGGACCGAGCGAGGATTTAAATTTTCCGTTGTTGGCGGGCGAGACGCGAGACAAATTGCGGTTGAGATATGAGTTGCCGAAAATCGTCAAGGCGTCGGTGAAACGGGATCAAATTTTGGGCGAGGCGGTGTTGAGCTACGACGGCAAGCCGGTCGCACGGGTGCCGTTGACGGCGCGAGAAGAAGTTCCGCGCGGATTCAGCGTCTCGTCGATGCTGGTCGGAATGATGTGGTCGGTGGCGCAAAACTTTTTCGGAGCCACGCTCGTATAAAAATCCCGCCCGCCGTCCTAAATTTATTGACAAAAGCAATCGCCTGTGATAAATTTACGCGCGTAAAAAAATTTTTGATTGGGGATGTAAAGGTTTCGACGGGAGTAGATGGGACAGCGATAGCGAGCCCCGGGGTCATCGAACCGGGTCAGTAAGGTGAACCTTGCTTTAAATATAAAAGCAGACAACGATTACGCTTTGGCAGCTTAAGCCAACCTCCGCCGATTGATCTCCCGCTGGATCGGGTCGGGGGCTAGCGCGGGATACCGATTCGTGATTGCGTCGTAGCGGACGGGAATTTTGCAGACGATCGGTCGACTTGAGTATGTCATGCGAACTCGACGAGACTTAAATTCGATCACATGACTGCGCTCGGAGAAGTTACTGTAACAATGCTTTCGGACAGGAGTTCGACTCTCCTCATCTCCACCAATCGAATACATTGCGTCAATCGCGACGCTCGAAATATAAAAAATCGACGGGGAGGTTTTACAGTGGAGGTCAAATACGAGGTTAAGGTTACCGGCGTCGGCAAGGACGCGCGAGATTTTCTCGACAACAACAGCAGCATAATTCTGCTCGATGACGACAAGCATCAGAATTTGGCTGATATGGTCGTCATGCACACGGTCGGCGAGCTGAAGGCGGATATCGAAGTCGGCGACAAGCTCAAATTCGGCAATACCGATTTCAAAGTGACGAAGGTCGGCGACGTGGCGAACAATACGATCCGCGAAGCGGGGCATTGCACGATTCTTGTCAACAAGGAAGGCTCCCTGCCCGGGCAAATTTCCGTCAAGGGCGTAATGCCTCCGCGTCTCCGCGAAGAGGATACCATCCGTTTCTTCAAAAAATAATTTTCGATTGAAATAAAAAAGGGCGGTCGTCCGACAGGAGCGGCGACAGCCCCGTTTTTTTTACTCCATTTTTCTGATCATGCTTATGAAATCCGTAGCCAGCGCCGCCACGTTTTGTTGCGTAATGTCGCTGCCGTAGCCGCCGCTCTTTCTGAACGCCTCGTAAAAGATTCGGGATCGCCGCCCCACGCTCGAAAATCCCGTTCGGATTGGAAGATCGCATACGTCCGTCGATAGCCGCCGCGCGCCAATCCCCGACAGAAATAATCTAAGCTCTAATGACTTTGTACCTCGGTCCAATCCACAAACAACAGCGTCGGCTCGTCGACTTCGCGCTCCGCGATCAAATCTTCGCCCCAAGACAGCTCCCTATATGCAATCCCGTTCGCCTCGAGCACTTCTTTCAAATCAGACAATGCAATCGGACGCCGCTTGTCGCATAACAATCGAATATGTTGCACATCAAATTCATCGAAGTGCTTCGTGGGCGAGCCGGAGCGCCGCTCGTAATTCTGCAGCAGCCGGTTAAAACTCTTCAACGGTTTGTGGAAGGTGCCGCATGTGTCCCACAGCAGCGCCCCCAACATCGAGCCGTGAAAATCCGTCAGCTTGATCGATTGAGTGATCAGCCCGATGAATGTGTTGAACGTCGTCGCCAAAAGCCGAGTATTTCAAAAGCCGAGTATTTATTCCGTCGATATCGTTGAACAGTTCCTCAAAGGTTTGATAACATTCGAGCAGTCGCGCATTCTCCGCCGTCTCGCCCGTCAACAGCACAACTCTGAAGTCGCCGTGAAATCCAAAACGATCGCGTCGTCGAAAAAACGCGGCGGCTCCGTCGACATCGAAGGCGTACCATCCGAAAAAATTTCTTTCAGACGCGGCAACAAATAATTAAGTGACGATTCGCGATGCTCACCAGATCTTGCGGCACGCCGTAATTCACACGCGTTGAAATGCGGTAGAGATCCGACCATTGGAAGCCGTCAAAACTTTCCTTTCCTCTATAATCGATGTAAGCGTTTTTTCGACGGTCTCTTTTGCCCAACGTGATTCGTTCGGATTGATATCGGGCGAAGGCAACCGCAACTGCCCAAGATTGACAATCTCCGGCGTCGTGCACAACACATAGAGTATGTCGAGCAGATATCCTTCGGGCTCGAGATTCTTTTTCGTCGAAATATCTGTTGATTTTCTTACATGTGTCGAGATAAAACGCGTAGGGAGTAACGCCTCGACCAAAGTCGGTTAACTCGTAGCGTTTCTCGGAGACGAATTCATCATCGTCGTCATCGTCGTCCTTAAATCTCAACAGCCGCGCCCGCCGAAGTTCCTCGCAAACATCGTTGACTTTAAGCGGACGCCCGTCGCAACTGTACGAAAAACTTTCGCGCCACAGTCCGCCCAAATCTTGAGGAGTATATCCCTCGTTGATTTTGTTTTGCCCGGGATTCAACAGCGTCAAATAATACGGCGCCTGAAACTTTGCGTCTGACTTCATCAACGAAGATTTTATGTCCTGCGGGCGGCAATTGACGTACGTATCCCAAAAGTAGCGGCGCTCGTCCATGTCGGCGGCGAATATGAAACTGCGTCCGCCCTTCATATTTTTTGCCCGAGTCGACCAGCACGTCCGACGAAATTTTTATATTCCTGATTGGTAAGATGCTCCGACCCGTCCGTTCGACGAATTTCGTGATCGTAGAGGAGCATCACGTCGACGGGCATGTTCATTCCGATCGTCAAAGTTAATGTAATTCGCGATCGTCCGCGTTCTTTTTCTTCGCTCACCCTGCCGTTGACGTAGTTTTCGATCTCGATCGAGCCCTCGTAATACAGTAGCCCGCCATCCTTATCAACTTTCAGCTCGACATTCTTGCCGTAAAATTCGATGTCGGCAACGGAGCCGTCTTCACCCGCGATCGGCAAAGCCTTATAACTGCCGTCGAATTGAATCACGTGCTCGATCAGCGAAGTCGGACGAGCATTGTTCATCACCAACAACGGAGGTTGATCGCCAATCTTCAACCATCGCTCGATGAACTGAACGCGACAATCGGAAGTCGTCTTCGTTATCCTCGAGCCAAAAGCCCTGCTCGTTAAATGCCTGCCGTTGCAATCCGGTGAAGGCTCCTCTCAATCTTTCAACAATCGCGCAAATCGATTCATGATCGTCGCCCGATGCGCCGTGCGCCAATTTTTCATTCTGTCGATGAATTTTTTCCGCTCGCCCGATGAAAGATTTTTTCCTTCCCGCTCGAGCGCGTTCAGCTCCAAAAAATTTTGTCGACCGCACGCAACCGTTGAGCCCGATAAAAATCGAATTGCTCCAGCCCCAACATCGCGCACAATCCCTTCGACGGCTGATACGACAGCGATTCGATCATGCCGACAAGCCCCGGCGCCAACGGTAAACTGTATCTGATCACCTCGAGCCGATAACAGACGCTCTCCAACATTCTCAACGCTCGAAAACCGTCTTCGTTGAGGAAAAAAGAATTCCGTTTTGCGCCGTTAAAAATTTTTTTCATCGCCTCAAGCGAGTGCATCGCGAACAATTTACTCCTGCCGTCAAATGCCAACGCTCCGATTATAAGCCCGCTCTTGCCGAGTATTTCTTCCGTCCGCACGATGCTGTTGAATAAATCGACGTCGAAAAATTTTTTTCGGCGTGACGAATGTGCGGATTGAAGTCAACAGCGCCTCGAAATCTCCGAACAAAATGAGTTACGAAGACTCGAGTTGACAAACAGACTCAAAATGTAAAATGACCAAAATCCGGGGGGAATGTTCAGATACTGACTGAAGATAACGTCCGGCTTATCGACCTTACGCTTGAGATCGCACCACAAATTTTTCTGATCGTTGACTCGCGTTTTGTCGACATCAAAGGCGAAATTTAAAATCGGATAAACATAGCCGACGGTTTTCTGCTCCGCCAAATTCGGATTGAGCCGCCCCGCGTAATTCATATATTCGTTCGGATGGATTCAGACCGAGCTTTTGAGTGATGTCGGTGATCTCGTCGAATTTTTGAGAGGCGAGCGCACGATACGGAACGGCGAACAGCATCTTGTAACGTCGCTCAACGGCGCGTTCGCGCTCGAGGAAATAACTCATCAACGCCATGAGAGTTTTGCCCGAGCCCGTCGCGCCGAGCACGAACAGCCACTTGCCGACATCGTAAAAATCCCGACAGTCGAAACTGTTTTTCTGCAGCGCCGTCAATACATTGAAGCCCGCTTGACTTGCCAACTCCAAAATCCGTTTTCGAGGCTCGAAATTTTCTTCGGACGCATCGTTCAATGTCGCCGCCTCCTTTTGTCACTTCCGCGCGGAAATTTCAAAGCCCAATTTTTTTATCAGCTTGATCGTTTCGAGCGCCGTCTTTCGATCAAATTCTTTTTCCGACTCCGGCAGTTGAGAATAAGGGACGAGGCAGGGCGTTTGCTTTAGAATATCGTCGCGCGTCGAGCCGTACGTCCACCCCTCTTGCACTCGATGAAATACGAATTGAAGCCCTTCGTCAAAAGGCAATCGAACTCGTTGCTTGCTTCGGTATCGCGCCACGTGATCACGCAACCGCACGAGATATCGTCAAACAGTCCGGAGGCAAGCAACTTGTGCCAAACGTAAATCTCGAGGATTTTGTCCGCCTGAATGAGCAGATGCTTGATCGGGAGCGTCGGATAAGTAAAACTCACAACCGCGGTGTCGATCCGTAAATCCGTGATGCAACCGATATCTCGGAGATCGCGGAGCAATTGAATGATGTCCGATTCGACGGGTCTCTGCAATTGCCGAACGATCAGATCGTCAAGCCGCACAAAAATTTGATCGCCGCGCGAGCGGACGGAGATCACATTCGGATTCGTCAACACATACGGATTTGAAAACAACCGATCGAATTCCGCGCTCATTTGATCGAGCGAACGCTTATCGACGGCGCGCGCCTCCATAAAAACTTCGCACGCGGCGGTCGTGCTCACGACGATTTTGCTGTTGACGTCGACGATCTCATTATTTTTGAGCTCGACGATAATTTTTTCGATCGCCGCCCGCTCGTCGTCCGAATCATACGCCGTAAGCCAATCGCAAAGTTTCTTCCACACGCGCGGCGAACGGCGATACAATCTCCACAGCGCCTTGTACTCGTTAAAGAACTCCGGCTTATCGCGTCGGACGATGTCGGATTGCCGGAACGCAAACAGATCGCCGATCGTCAATTGCGGCGACTTATGAATGTATTGCATCACGCCCGTCCGACAATCCGACGGCGCGCAATTAATCCAACCGCCGCAAATTTTTTCGGCAACCCACCGGCGGTGCTCGTAATACATCAGACTGTCCTCGAGGCTCCGATCGTTCGCAAGACGCTCGTCGAGCGCGGCGGCGCATTCGTCCGTCGACAATCGATCGGCGTCAATGCCGATGCCATGCAGTTTGTATTTGAGCGAGATCACATTCGACACGCACGACCTGTGATAGTACGGTTGACGAAACTCCGCGCGGAGCCGTTTCAGATCGAGCGGCAAATTTTTTTCCCAACACAAATGAACGTTGAAAGCCATGCGCTCGATATCGCGATGCAGTTCGGAGCGTTTGAAGTCGTCGTCGGGATTGATCGGGATCAACGCGTCCTCGACGGCGGGTTGGGCGCCGCCATCCCAAACGTAGCAGACGCCGCAGGAAAAATTCAGCGCCTCCGCCGCTTGACGACACGCCTTCGCCGAAAAGTTTGCGCTCGATCGTCGCTCCCGATGATCAACACATTCAGCGCGCCCGACTCGTTTTGTCGCCAACGATAGAGCGGCGTCTCGTAAAGATGATATTGCAAACACGCGCCGAAATCTTTTCGCCGATGTGTCTCGAGGAAGCGACGGACATCCGTCCACACCAAATGCTCGCCGGAATTTATTCGCGTTTGCAATTCGGAGGGCACGGCATAATCGAGCGCCGCGTTGATATCGATCAAAAGTTCTTCGCAACTTTGATAGCGTCGCTCCCGATCGTCGAGGCAACCGCGCAGGATTTTGACGATGAGCGCCCGCAATCGGACGTACAAACCGATCACGTTACTCACTATCGGGCAATCGTCGACGAGATTTTTTATGTCGTCAAAGTCGCGATCGTCATACGGCTTGCCGATCAGCGCCGCAAATAATGTCGCACCGATCGAATAAATGTCGGAGAGATTATCGGCGCGCGAGCCCAATTCGCTGAAGCCGGGCGTGAAGACTCGAATGTGCGGTTCGGCGAAGACGCTGCAGATCGAGTCGACGTCGAAGAGCGAGACGGTTTGCGTCAAAATCTCGTCGCCGCGTCGTACGAAGCCGAAGTTCGACGGTTTAATGTCGCGATGAATCAATCTGAGATTATGTAATTCGCAAACGCATTGCGTCAAATATTTTATGGCGTTGAGGGCGAGGACGAGATTATATGCGGCGTCGGGCTGAGGATTTTTTTGAAAGTCGACACAAAGTTTTTCAAATGTCACCAGCTCGGGCTCGTCGCTCCAGACGTAAGGTTGCTCGTCGGCGTCGTAATAAATTTCGATCGACGGGATAAAACTTTTGATCGCCTCGTTCTCGAGCATAGCGTCGCGAAGCAGAGCGTAGGAACGGAGATAATTTTCCACCGCCGCGCCCTTGACTTTAACTTGCCGAAGAATGCCGGATTTGTCTCGCCGCTTTGCCTTGTAACAACGGACGGACGCGCCCGAATCGATCAGCCGCGAGATTTTGAAATAAAAAGTTCTGCCGCCGGCGTCGTGCAACGAAATTTTATCGCCGCTCTCCAAGATACTTATCAACCGCTTCACCCTCCTTTTTTTGCGTCAATCCGTCCCGCGCGTATTGAGCGATTGGAACGGAAGTATTTCCGATTGCGGCAGATTTACTTCGGGCATCGTCGGCTCCGTCGATTGAGGCTCCGTCGTTTCGCTCGGCGTCGATGGCTTCTTCGGCTCGTCGGCAAGATACACCGTCACTCGACGACCGTGCAGCCGATTGTTTTCTTGGATCGCCCACGCATTTCCGCTGAGCACCGCCTTGCCATTCTCCGCCGCATAATAATCGATCCGATCGCCGCCCGCCTCGAGCTGCTTCGGCGGACTCACCAGATGCGCGTTGCCCTGCCCAACGTAATATTGATCGTCAATCCAACCTTCCATGTAATCGGCGCTGAACGTCCCGTCGTAGCTCTTCGCGATTCCTCCGCGCGGAATTACAAAATGCTGCCGCTCGTCGGGATAATAATCTACGTGCTCACCCTGAAACGTCCGCACATCGCCATTCGGTTTATCCGGCGTCGGCGCTATTTTTTGCTCGCCGTAAACATTCCCGTCCGCCTGCATATGTCCGTAGCCGTCATTCCTCAACTCCTCGCACGTCAAGCGGAAGCCTTCCTTCACCACGATCACATTCCCAATCAAATACGCCGCTTGAGTGTTCGTGTTGTACATCGCCCGCGCACCCGTCGCCGTCGACTCTCCATATCTCAACAGCACATTGCCCTCGGCGGTGATCGTCCCATCGTTCATATTGTAGTCGACCCGATCGGCGGCAAGACTCGAGTCTTCGGATTTGGGATCGTCAACATTTTTTCCGCGATTGATTTTGACGGAGCCGCTCGCGCGCGCTTGCCCCGTCTCCATGTCATATTCAACTTCGTCGGCGGTGATCTCCGACGGCGGATCATTCGGCGCCGCAAAACATGTGATCATCAACGACAGCCCGACCATCGCCGCGCTTATAAATTTTTTCTTCGACATATGAACTCTCCTTATGATGATAATTTTCGACTATCGACGTTGGAGCCGGAGGTTGGGGCAATCCTTAAAGGCATTGTCTGCGATCTTGACGGATTTGGGAACCGACACATCGACTAAAGCGGTGCAACCCTTGAACGCACTATCGCCAATTTCAGTGACGGAATCGGGAATGTTGATTTCGGTCAGTCCCGTACAATGCGCAAACGCATAAGAACCAATTGCTGTAACGGAGTTCGGAATATCGATCTCAGTCAAGCAGGTACAGCCAAAAAACGCACTACTACCAATGTAAGTGACAGAGTTTGTGAGTGTGATGTTCGTCAGTCCCGTACAGCCGGCAAACGCACCGTGAATAGCCTTGATCGAATCGGGAATGTTGATTTTGGTCAGTGCCGTGCAACCTTCGAACGTTGCGTCAAGTTGCCTGATCGAATTTGGAATGTCGACCGTGGTCAGTGCCGTGCACCCGGCAAACGCTTCCCTGCCGATCTTTTTTACCGAGTTGGGAATGTTGATATCGATCAGTCCTCTGCAATCCTCGAACGCATTCTCGCCGATGTAAGTGACGGAGGCGGGGATATCGACACGCGTCAGTCCATCGCAACACGCGAAAGCACTCTTGCCGATCTTCGTGACGGAGTTCGGGATTGTGATGCTCGTCAGTCCATCGCAACAATCGAACGTACGCTTACCGATAGAAGTGATAGATTTTGACAGTGTGATGTTCGTCAGCCCGTCGCAAAGATAGAATGCATAACTGCCAATTTCAATAACAGAGTCCGGTATGACGATACTCGTCAGCCCCTTACAACCCTCGAAAGCACTCTTGCCGATCTTTTTGACAGAGTTCGGGATGCTGATGCTCGTCAGACCATCGCAGGAGTCGAACGCACTGCCGCCAATTTCAGTGACAGAGTTTGGGAGTGTAATGCTCGTCAACCCATGGCAACCCTCGAAAGCACTCTTACCGATATTCGTAACCGAGTTCGGGATGTTGATGCTCGACAGTCTCGTGCACCATTGGAATGTACCTTTACCGATGTACTTGATCGAATCGGGAATGTTGATACTCGTCAAGCCCTTGCACCACCCGAATGCGTCCCAACCGATCACTGCTACGGAGTCGGGAATGTTGAGCTCGACCAGTCCCGTACATTTTTTAAACGCATTGCAACCAATGTATTTGACGGAGTCGGGGATATCTACACGCGTCAAGCTATCGCAACACGCGAAAGCACTCTCGCCGATCTCTTTGACGGGCAAGCCTCCGATCTCCGACGGTATGATCGCTGATTCGCCTTTGCCGATGTACTTATCGATCCGACATTTCTTTTTGCCGATGGTGTATTGAAACTCGAATTTCGCCATTGTACTTGGCTCCTTTCGGCGACATTTTATAATTTTTCACGCCGCCGCGCAATATTTCTTTGCTTTTTTCGAGCTGTCGGCTATAATTGACGCGCTAAAAATTTTTTTCGATCCAATCGGAGGCATCAAATGAATTATCAGGAATTGGTTTTCGCGTTGCAAAAATTTTGGTCGGAGCGCGGCTGCGTCATCGCCGAGCCGTATGACGTCGAGAAGGGCGCCGGTACCATGAATCCGTTCACCTTCCTGCGCGTGCTCGGTCCCGAACCGTGGAATGTCGCTTACACCGAGCCGTCGCGCCGCCCCGCCGACGGACGTTACGGCGACAATCCCAATCGCCTTTATCAGCATCACCAACTGCAATTGATCATGAAACCGTCGCCCGACAACATTCAAGAACTTTATCTGCAGTCGCTTGCCGCTATCGGCATCGAGGCGAAAAAACATGATATCCGCTTCGTCGAGGACAATTGGGAGTCGCCGACGCTCGGCGCGTGGGGGCTCGGCTGGGAAGTCTGGCTCGACGGCATGGAGATCACTCAGTTCACCTATTTTCAACAGGTCGGCAGCCGCGATGTCAAGCCCGTCGCCGTCGAGATCACTTACGGGCTCGAGCGCCTTGCGATGTACATTCAGGGCGTCGAAAATGTTTACGACGTGATTTGGACGGACGGCGTCACTTACGGCGACGTGTTTCATCAAAACGAGTTCGAGCAGACCAGTTACGCGTTCGATCTGTCGGACGAAAAAATGTTGTTCGATCTGTTCGAGAAGTACGAGCGCGAGGCGGTTCGCATCATCAAGCTCGGCTACGTCCACCCCGCGTATGATTACGTTTTGAAGTGTTCGCATACGTTTAATCTGCTCGACGCGCGCGGCGCGATCAGCGTGAGTGAGCGGACGGCGTTCATCGGTCGCGTGCGAAAGTTGGCGCGGCTGTGCGCGGATTGCTACGTCCAACAGCGCGAGAAGTTAGGATATCCGCTGCTGAAAAAATCGGAGGTGAACGCGTAATGGACGGAAAAACTTTGCTGCTCGAAATCGGCACGGAAGAAATCCCCGCGCACGCAATGCCCGGCATTCTCGACCAATTAAAGTCGTCGGCGGAGGCAATTTTCAAGGACAATCGGATCGCAATCGGAGCGATCAAAACGCTCGGGACGCCGCGTCGATTGGCGTTGATCGTCGAGAACGTTGCCGAGCGACAGGCGGACGTGTCGGAGGAACGGCGCGGACCGTCGACGAAGATCGCGTTCGATGCGGCGGGTAAACCGTCGAAGGCGGCGATCGGATTCGCGCGCGGACAAAAAGTTTCGCCCGACGATCTCATCACGCGCGACGGATATATTTACGCGGTGATTCATCAAACGGGCGCGGCGACGGACGAACTTCTGAAAATAATGCTGCCGAAAATAATTTGCGGGCTGAACTTCCCGAACAACATGCGTTGGGGCGATCTCGATTTCAAATTCATTCGACCGATCCGTTGGCTGGTGGCGCTGCTCGACGACGCGATCATTCCGTTCGAGGTTGCCAACGTCAAGAGCGGTCGGATATCGCGGGGGCATCGTTTTTTGTCCGACGGCGATTTTTCGATCGATAAAGCCGCCGATTATGTCAGCGCTTGCGAAAAGAATTTTGTGATCGTCGATCAGGATCAACGTCGAGTGATGATCACGGCGGAGATTGAGGCGGTCGCCAAGGAACATGGCGGGCGCGCGGAGATCACCGACGATCTTCTCGAGGAAGTTTTATATTTGGTCGAATATCCGACGGCGTTGGCGGGCGCAATCGAACAAAAATATTTGGAGCTGCCTGCGGAAGCGGTGATCACTCCGATGCGCGATCATCAAAGATATTTCCCCGTCAAAAGTTTCGACGGCGCGTTGATGCCGCTGTTCATCACGGTGCGCAACGGCGGGCGCGAGTACCTTGACATCGTGCAACACGGCAATGAACGCGTGCTTCGCGCTCGATTGGAAGATGCAAAGTTTTTCTTTGAAGAGGATCGGAAAAAATCCCTTGAGGAGCATCGCGAAAAATTAAAAACCGTCGTCTTTCAAGAGGGGCTCGGCTCGGTCTACGAGAAAACTCAACGGCTCGAAAAATTGTCGGCGAAGATCGCAACGATGATCCGCGCGGACGATGCCGATCGAGCTCATGCACTCCGCGCGGCGCGCTTGTCGAAAGCCGATCTCGTGACGGGCATGGTCACCGAGTTCACCGAACTGCAGGGCGTGATGGGACGCGAATACGCCAAGCTCGACGGCGAACCGATCGAAGTCGCAATCGCGATCGACGAACATTATATGCCGCGATTTGCGGGCGACGCTCAACCGCAATCGACCCCGGGACGCATTTTGAGCCTCGCCGATAAGATTGACAACCTCGTTGCGACGTTCAGCCGCGGCTTGATCCCGACCGGCTCGCAAGACCCGTTCGCGCTCCGTCGACAGGCGCTCGGGATCGTCAACATGCTCGTCGAGGCGCATCAATCGATCTCGATCAGTGAGCTCGTCGATGAGGCGATGGATTTGCTCGGGATCAATGACGACGACCGTCGAGAGAAAATGCAATCCGATATCGCCGACTTCATGAAATTGCGGCTCAAAAACATTCTGTCGAGCGACATTCGCTATGACGTGATTGACGCCGTGCTCGAGGACGTTGACGACATTTATGCGGTGACGCTCCGCGCGCGCGCCGTCGAAAGTTTTCTCAACACGCCCGACTCCGCGCGGATCATTCAATCGTTCGTCCGCGCGGGCAATATCGCGAAAAAATCTCTCGCAATGTCGATCGACGAAAAGCTGTTGAGCGCCGACGCCGAAGTCGTTTTGTATAAAGCCTTCAACGCAATCAAAGTGGTCGCCGTCGAGCTGATCGCGAAACGAGATTATGTCGGCGCGCTCGAGGCACTTCGCAAATTGGCTCAACCCATCGATGCCTTCTTCGACGCGGTAATGGTGATGGCGGAGGACGAACGCGTCCGCACCAATCGATTGGGGCTGCTCAAATCGATTGACGAGCTCGTCAGGGGCGTCGCCGACTTCGCTAAAATTGTTCTTTGATCGATTGCAGGAATTATTT
>CALGGP010000313.1 GCA_937915885.1 uncultured Selenomonadales bacterium
GGCGGAAATAAGAGCACCGTCAAACTCCTCGACGCAGCCAGCAATGCATTCACCCTCAACGGAAATTATTTCATCAGCAGCAAAATCCCGACGCTCACTCACGACACCAGCAATGACAGGTTCATCGGTTCTGATAGTGCCGAGTGGCTGATCAACTACGGCTCGAACGTCACCATAGACGGCAAGCTCGGCGGCGATACGCTCGTTGGCTCCAACAGCGCGGATTTGTTCATTATGAATTCCGGCTACGGCGATAAAAATGCGATCATCGGATTCGATCAGAACGATTCGATCAGCATGGCGGGCGGATCGATTAATTCTTACGAGGTCGACGGAAATAATGTGATCGTCAATCTCAAAGGCAGGTCGACTTCGGGTAAAGTCACTTTGATCGACGCGGCAAAACACACTTTCGCTAAGAGTACGAACAGCAAAGTCCTCTACGTTGAAAAAAGCAACGTGATCGAGAATTTCAAAGACAACGTCGTGTTCGATGACGGTCTCAACGAACGATCCGATCACATGATCAATCATGGTGAGAACGTGACGATTGTCGGCAGCACGGGTAATGATACGATCGAAGGCTCCGAAAACTACGGCGAGTTGATTCAATTGTCCTCGGCGTATGGCAATAACGTGATTCTCAACTTCAGTGCGAATGATACGATCCAAATGACGTCGGGTCGAAATATATTGTGGAAGTCCGTCGGCGATAACATGATCGTGACGTTGAAGGGGTCGGCGTTCACCGGAGTGGAGACATTGCTCGGCGCGGGCGGCTTGACGCTCGAAACGATCATATCGGGTGGCAACAAATATTTGAGGTCGAAAGTCGGACCGACAATCATCAATCACAAAAACAATACGCTCGTCAGCGGCACCGGTCTCAGCGAGTCGATTTATAGCGACGGCTCGGGTGTCACAATTCAGCCCAATGAAGGCAACGATACGATTGAAGGCTCGGATGCATTTGGTGAGAAGTTCATCTTCGCCAACACCGACGGCAACAATGTGATTACGAACTTCGGCGTCAACGACAGCATTTGGAAGTCGGCGGGCAAAACCATGACGTGGTCGACGGTCGGCAATGATGTCGTCGTGACGATCGAAGGCACGGGCGGCACGAGCACCATCAAACTGCTCGACGCAGCAGGCAGGCAATTCACCGTCAACGGAGATTATTTCCTCGACAACTCTATCCAGCCGACGATACACACCACTAACAACGACAAATTCATCGGCAACGACCAAAAAGCCGATTACATGATCAACGCCGGCTCGAACGTCACCATCGACGGCAAGGGCGGCGAAGATACGATGGTCGGATCGAATTTCGCAGAGCTGTATATCGCCAATTCCGGCTACGGCAACAATGTGATCACCAACTTCGGCGACGGCGATTCGATCAGCATGGCGGGCGGTAAGACCATGACGTGGGCGACGGTTGGCAGTGATGTCGTCGTCACACTTAAGGGCAATGTCGCGACCGGAACCATTCG
Source organism: uncultured Selenomonadales bacterium (assembly GCA_937915885.1). Classification (GTDB taxonomy): domain Bacteria; phylum Bacillota; class Negativicutes; order Selenomonadales; family Selenomonadaceae; genus Quinella. Next base: position 1,500 of record CALGGP010000313.1, read on the forward strand.
CCTCGTCGACGCTGCAGGACAAGAGCTCGTCAAAAAGGGTAAAGTTTTGTATAGCCCGAGCAAAAAACTCTACAACTACAAAGACAAGGTTGCGTTCAACGGCACCGACGGCGATGATTACATGGTCAATTTTGGAGAGAACGTCACCATCAATGGCAGCACGGGCAATGATACGATCGAAGGCTGCGACTACGCCGAGTGGTACATGCTCTCGAGCGCGCATGGAAATAATTTGATCACCAACTTCGGCTCGAATGATACGCTCCGAATGACGAGCGGCAGAAAAATCTATTGGACGACGGTCGGCGAAGATGTGATCGTCACTCTCAAGGGGTCGGCGTTCACCGGAGTTGAGACGTTGCTCGGCGCGGCGTCGCTCGACATCGCAACCGTCAAGACGGGCTCATTCTACAACGTGATCGATAACGGCATTAACCCCATCAACATTACCGTCGACAACACGCTCGTCAGCGGCACCGACCGACGGGATTACATCACCAACTCCAACTTGGGCGTCACGATCCAAGGCGGCAGGAACGATGACACCATCGACGGCTCCGCCTACGGTGAAGTGTATCGATTTGGTAGCGGCGACGGCAATGATGTAATTGTCGACTTCGGAAGCAATGACACTCTCGAAATGGCGGAGGGCACGATTCAAACGTGGTCGACGGTCGGCAATGATGTGATCGTCACGCTCGACGGCGCGGCGGGTAAAGGCACCGTCAAATTCATCGACGCCGCCAAGAATGGTCATACTTTCATCACCAACAAAGCCAAAACTTTGCTCACGCACGACGGCGGTGACGACGATCCGCTTATCAATACGACTCCCGATATAAAATTCGTCGGCAGCGAAAAATCCGAGCGCATGATCAACACCGCCTTCAACGTGACGGTCGACGGCAAGGGCGGAGGCGATACGATCACCGGCAGTTATTACGGTGAGGTGTTCCAATACGCTCCGTCGTACGGGAGCAAAGAAGTCATTACGAACTTCGGCGCGAATGATACGTTGCAATGCCTTGACGGTGCCATTGATCGGATCGATAAGCAAGACAATGATGTGGTCGTTTATCTCAAGAAAGGAAATAACCTCGGCAGCATCACGCTCAAGGGCGCGGGGAAATACGACTTCGAGCAGCGCAAGCAAAATATTCTCACCGTCAAGCCCGCCGTTCCTCCGAAGATCAACAATCGCTCCGATAAAAAATTGGTGGTCGGCACCGATGGCGACGAAGTCATCACGAGCACCGGTGAGCGCGTCACCATTCAAGCCAAGCCCGGCAACGATACCATCACCGGCTCTGACACCTTCGGGGATCTTTTCCAACTGTCGAGCGCGGACGGCAATAACATCATCACCAACTTCGGAATGAACGATACACTTCAAATGACGGCCGGCAGAACCATGACGTTCAAAACGGTCGGCGAAGATGTGATCGTCACGCTCAAGGGGTCGGCGTTCACCGGAGTTGAGACGCTCAAGGGTGCGGCGTCGCTACCGTTGAAGACCGTCAAGAAAAATAATTTGTGGCATCTGGTCACCGACGGCATCACGACAATTGCCAACAGCAAAAATAATGTGCAGGTGACGACGCCTGGCGGTCGCGATTACGTCACCAACACCGGCTCGGGCGTCACGATTCAGGGCTCGGCTGGCGATGACACCATCGAAGGCTCCGACGCATTTGGTGAATTCTTCAGTTGGAACAGCGCTTATGGCGACGACGTGATTATAAACTTCCACTCGAACGACACGCTTTATATGGCGGGCGGAAAAAATATGACGTGGTCGACGGTCGGCGACGATGTGGTCGTGACGCTTAAGGGCAATGTTGCAACCGGAACGGTGACGTTGAAGGATGCGGCGGGGCTCAACTTCAAAAAATCCGGTAGATATCTGACGGCGGCGGGTGTCAACACCATCGAAAACAACGACAACGGCAAGAAAGTGGTCGGCACTGAAAGCGACGATTACATCTACAATTACGCGATGAATGCATCGATTGAAGGCAAGACGGGCAATGATACGATCGAAGGGTCGAGCTTCGCAGAGAGATTTTTGATCTCGAGCGCGGACGGCAATAACGTCATCACCAACTTTGGCGTCAACGACACGCTCACGATGACTGCCGGCAAGTCGCTCCTTTACAAAAAATTCAGCGACAACCTGCTCGTGACGCTCAAGGGCAATGCGTTCACCGGATATGAGACGTTGCTCGGTGCGGCGGGGCTCAACTTCAAAACCGTCAAAAAGAGTGGGCAGTGGAATTTGATAGTTGAGGGCGTGACGACGACGATAAATCACACCGACGGGATAAAAATTGCCGGTAACGACGGCGACGAGTACATTTACAATTTCGGCGAGAACGTGACGATCGAAAGTAAGGGCGGCAACGATACGATAGAGGGCTCCGATCTTTACGGTGAGGTTTTCAATTTCAATTACAGCGACGGGGAAAATGTGATAGTCAACTTCGGCGCGGACGACACGCTCAAAGTGCTGAACGGTTCGGTGACGTCGTATGCGGCGGACGGCAATGATTATTTAGTGACGATCGCGGGCGGTCAAAATAAAACGGCGACGGTGAAGTTGCTCGATGCGGCGGCAGAGGGAAATATATTGAAGTGGACGGATGCGAAGACGCTGCGCATGAGAATTTCGCAAACGAGCTCGAGTGCGGAGATGGCGGCGCCCGATGAAAATTATTGGTTCGACGGCGAAACGGCTACCGATCCTCTCGATGCGATTCTCGAGGTGAAGGACGCTTCGATTGAGCTTGACGACGATCAATTGTCGGCGATCAAACCGTCGGCGCTCGATCGGATCACTTATGCGCGAAGGCATCAGTTCAAAAAATAAAACGCCTCAATATTTTTCATGAGACGTAAAAAAATATTCGACGGTAGCTCTATTGACGGGCTGCCGTTTTTTTATTAATGAACGGTGACAAAAAAATTATATTTTAATTAAAAATCGCCTTTCAACATTGACGCTCCGATCAAGCAATGATAAACTTGATTAATAATATCCATGAGAGGACGACACAACATCATGGCTGATAAAAGAAACAGCAAAAATAATAAGCTCGTGAGCGGCACCTCCGATGGAGATTCGATCATCAACAGCGGCTCGACCGTGACGATCGATGCGGGTGCGGGCAATGATACGATTGCGAATGATCATGCGTCGGACGTGACGATCTTCGGGGGCGATGGCGACGATTCAATCTATAATTATTACAGCAATCGTTCTTCCATTGCGGCGGGGGCGGGCAATGATACCGTTCTCAACTCGGGCGTGTTGGTGACGGTCGACGCGGGCGAAGGCTCTGACATTGTCGCCAACTACAGCGGCGCCTCGCTCGCCGTGATTGATCTCGGCAGCGGTAACGACTCGATCAATAACTCCGCAGCCGCGTCGTCGCTCAATGCGGGCGCGGGCAATGATACCGTCATTAATTTTGGTTCCTCGATGACAATCAAAGGCGGCGACGGCGACGATTACCTGTCAAATAATTCCGCCGCGTCCTTGACGGTTCTCGATGGAGGCGCGGGAAATGATACCGTCGTCAATCGCGCCGACTTCGTCACCGTTCATACCGGCGATGGCGACGACTCCGTTTATAATTACGGCGACAATGTTTTCATCAACGTCGACGGAGGCTCCGCGCGGATTTATAACACGGGCTCCGACGTCACCGTTAGCGGCTCCGACACGAGTGAGCTGGTTTCGATCGCTGGCTACAACACGGCGCCAGTCACTGTCCAACTCGGCGGCGGCAACGATACTTTCATCGCCGGCTACAAATCATCCGAGCTGATTCAATTCTCCGGCGGCGCCCTCGACATCGCCAATTACAATTACGATGACACCATAGAATTGTTGAACGGCTCCGTCGCGAGCTACACCACCAACGGCGGCGATCTCATTCTCGACATATCCGACGGCAGTCGCATCACGCTCGAGAGCATGACTAATCACGCCATCACCATTCGGGATGCCGACGGCAACACCTCAACCGAAATTTATTCCAACGGTTATTCGCCGCTTGCCGCTCTTAAAAATTTTGTTAGCTCCATCAACCGCAGTAAAATTTCCAACAGCTCCACTAAATTCGACGAGGCGATCAAGGCTTGTTCGGACTTCGATTCGATGCAAGACGCCATCGATCAAATGATTGTCGATTGCGCGTCGGCAGGCTCCGCTGAAAAGTTCCTCAAAGATTATTGCGGGATCATCCTCGAAAATGACGACGTCGGAGCCATCACCGGTTGGGACGCCGGAGGGCTTTCGGCGAAAACCGCGACTAATATCATGCCTGAGACGACGCCCGCCGCCACGCTCGACAGTCTAACTAATGCCACTTACACACGCGGCGGTCTCACCATCGTTTATCCGCAAAACGAGAGCACTCTCAATTCGGACGAGAAAAAAATTTTGCAGAACGCTTACCGTTGGTGGATCGACGAGGCGCTCGAGCTCATCACAGAAAGTTTCGGCTTCGCGTTCGACAACGATGTGGTGAGTTTATCCGCCATAGACAGCTCGTCGACAACGTACTGGGGCGCAACTTACGGTAATTCTAAGAGCAATGCGATATCGCTCAACGCATATTACACCGCGTTCGTGGACGACGATGATCAAGACGGCAACGGCATCGACAGATGTTTATCGCATGAACTGACTCACGTTATGCAAAATATTTTTTTAGTGAAGTTCCCGCAGTTTTTACACGAGGGCATGGCGGAGTTGACGGGCGGCATCGACGATCAACGCACACAACGAATTTCTCTTGTTGCGGGCAATGCTGACAGTCTCGAAACTTATCTCAACCTCAACAATTCGAGCACGGGCAATGCAAATTATTACGCGGCGGGCTACATGTTTTGGAGGTATCTCGCCAAGCAAGCGTCGGACTCTTACGACAGCCTTAAAGGTTACGCGTGGTCGGAGAATGCCACGCTCGACGGCACCTCGGACGGCGAATTGTTGACAGCGTCCGGCAAGGGCTTGACGGTGAACGCGGGCGCGGGCAATGACACCATCACTGCCTACGGTCAAGATGAAGTGATCCTCAGCGGTAAAGGCGACGATTCGATTTTGCTCAGCAGCATTGCGAGCGGGATGCGGGTTGAGGCGGGCGCGGGCAACGATCGGATTTTTAATTACTCGTCGGGCGCGACGGTCGAAGGCAACGACGGCAATGATTTGATTTCAAATTACGTCAGCAGCACGCAAGCCTTGTTGCTCGGCGGCGCGGGTGCTGATTCGATCTTCAACGGCGCGGCGAATGTGACGATCGATGGCGGTGAAGGCGATGATTATATCGACGCCTACTCGAACGGCGCGGATGTGATCATTTATTCGGCGGGCGGCGGCAACGATCTAATTGCGAATTTTTACGGCGACGATACGTTGATGATTGCGGCGGGCAAAATTGCGTCGCAAGGCGCGGTCGGCGACGATTACGTGGTGAGTGTTGCAGGCGAAGGTGCGATTACATTGGTGGGCGCGGCGTCTCGAGTGACGTCGGCGAATATCGTCGGTGAAAGCGAGAGTGAAGTGAACGCGATAATCAACAGCGCGGATGCGGTGAAGGTGGTCGGCTCGAGCGATGCGGATTCGATTGTAAATTACGGGTCGAATGTGACGATAGATGGCGGAACGGGGAATGATACGTTCGTTGGCTCTGAACATGGAGAGATGTATTTATTTTCGAGCGCATACGGCGACAATGTGATCACTAATTTTGGAGTGGGCGATTCAATAAGCATGATAAGCGGGACGCAAATGTCTGGGTTGGCATATGGCGACGACTATGTTGTGACGCTCAAGGGGAGGAAATTTTCTGGTACGGTGACGCTCGAAAGTGCGAGCGGTTATAATTTCAAGCGCTCTGGAAATATTTTGACGGTCGACAAAGAAAAAAATACGGTGATCAACAGCGCGGATGCGGTGAAGGTGGTCGGCTCGAGCGATGCGGATTCGATTGTAAATTACGGGTCGAATGTGACGATAGATGGCGGAACGGGGAATGATACGTTCGTTGGCTCTGAACATGGAGAGATGTATTTATTTTCGAGCGCATACGGCGACAATGTGATCACTAATTTTGGAGTGGGCGATTCAATAAGCATGATAAGCGGGACGCAAATGTCTGGGTTGGCATATGGCGACGACTATGTTGTGACGCTCAAGGGGAGGAAATTTTCTGGTACGGTGACACTCGAGGGTGCGGGCGGTTATAATTTCAAGCGTTCGGGAAAAGTTTTGACGGTCGAAAGCGTCGAAAATTATTGGTTCACCGACGATGAGCCTCTCGTCGATGGCAATTCGCTCGAAACGATCATTCAATCGGATGCTGTCCCCGCCGCGCTCAATGAGCCTTTAATCAATCCTCTCGACAATCTGATTGCGTCGTCGACTGTCGGGATCGAGCACTTTGCGCGACGCCACGCTAAAAAATGAGTACCACACGCGACATAAATTCAGAACGCCTGTTGAATAAGATCGGGGAGGCGTATCGACTGGTGGGGAACCGATCGAAATTGTATGATGGGATGATATTGAATCGGAGTTTGATCGGGCGGTTAGCGATGAAATTTTTTTGGCAACTGAACGATGAGAAGTACGAAGAATTTGTTCGACAGGCGCTGGCGGGCTTGAGCGACGAATTTTCCGGACGGCTGTTAGAGATTCCGATCGGGACGGGTGCGTTGACGATGCCGCGATATAAAAAATTATCGGGCGCTTCGATCGTCTGCGCGGATTATTCAGAGGAGATGCTCACCTCCGCGCGGAGCAATGCAAACGGCTTGAGTAATGTGGAGTTCGTTCGTTGCGACGTCGGTCAGTTGCCGTTCGACAATGAAAGTTTTGATCTGGTGCTGTCGATAAATGGAGTGCATGTATTTCCCAACAAAGAGGCGGCGTATTCGGAAATGCGGCGGGTGTTGAAGTCGGGCGGCATATTCAGCGGCTGCATGTACGTCAAGGGGATCAACGGGCGGACGGATTTTTTTGTAGAGAATTTTTGCGAGCGGCAAAGATTATTCACGCCGCCGTACGAGACGCTGACGACGTTATCGGAACGATTGAAGGAAATGTATTCGAGCGTGGAGATCACGCACGTAGAGGCATTCGCGGGCTTCGTCTGTCGAAAATAATTTACGAGGTGAGCAAAGGTGTGAACGCCGACTTTTTATTTCATGATGTGCACGCCGAGCCATGCCGCCGGCAATCCCAGCGCCAAATTCAACGCCACATTCGACAGCGCCGCCAACGCGTTACCCTTCTCGAGCAGCGTCAACGTCTCGATGCTGAACGATGAGAACGTCGTAAACCCGCCCAAAAAGCCCACCGCCAACATCAGACGCGCGGGCTCCGAAAAACTTTTGCCGATCAAAAACGTCACCAGCACTCCCATCAGAAAACTGCCGACCACATTCACCGTCAACGTCCCGATCGGGAACGGCATCAGTGACTTCATTGCCGTCGATACCGCATAACGCGCCATCGAGCCCAGCCCGCCACCGATAAATACCATCAAAAAATTCATTGCGCTCCCTCCGTCGAAAACGCCGTCGGATAAATCAATCGCGCGATCATTTCAAACGCCTCGGGATATTGCAAGCCCGGGCTCAACAAAAATAAATCCTGCGGCAAATAATATATTCGCCCCTCGCGCGCCGCCTCGATCGTTTGCCACGCCGCGTTGCCCGCGATCATTGCCTCCATATCCGCGCGGATTTCGTCAAGCGGTCCCATGCTCGTCACGAATATTATCTCGGGATTCTGCTCGGCAAGCGTCTCCATGCTGTAAGGCGCGGCGTCGGGATTGCTCTCGAGCGGCGTCATGCCGTCGGCTACGTTCGTCCAGCCGAATTTTTTTACGATGTCGCCCGCGATCGAGCCCTCGAGCTGCACGCTCAACCCTTGCGCCGTCGAATGAATGATCGCCACGCGGCGTTTTTCTTTGGGCATTTTTTCAATGACGGCGTCAATTCGATGATCCATGTCGGAGATCAATTCCTCGCCCTTGGGCTCGTTGTCGGTGAGGATTGCGAAGATCCGAAGCACGCGTTTGAAGGCGCCGTAAGTTTTCATGTCGAGCACGAGCGCCGCGATATTGTTTTCGTCGAGCACGCCCAATAATTTTTCGTTCATGCCCTTATTGATGATGACGAGATCGGGGCGGCAGGCAATCAGCTGCTCAACGTCAATCTGATAGACCTGACCGACGCTGGCAATGTCGACCGCCCAATCGGGCATTTGAGTACGGGATTCGGGGCGTCCGACGATGTTTGCGTCAAACGCATGAAGGGGCTCGAGGAAGCCGGCGGAGGTGACGGCGAGGCGTTCGGGCTTTTGCTTAAAGATCACCTGTCGCTCCGTTTGATCGGTGAGGATTGCGAAGGGCGGACTGTCTTCGGGCGGCGGAGGCGCGACTTCGGAGCCGCAACCTGCCGTCAACAGCAGAGCCAACATCAATAAAAAAATTTTTTTGAGCATGATCCGATCTCCAATCTTTTAATGCTGCGGGGCTGTGAATGGGGCGCCGTCGACGCCCCCCCCCCCCCCCGAACGACGGCGCCCAACCAAGGACAGCATGCCCACCCGCGTCGACAGCGCCCTAAACGTTTATTATCCGCAGACGCCGCAACGTCGACAGCCTTCAAAGCACGGAGCCGTCGCCTTCAACGCCGACGCTCGACGCCACTCCTCCATCAAATATTTTTTTTCAACGCCCTGCTCGAGCACGTCCCACGGCAATTTTTCTTCCAATCCGCGCGGAGCATATAAATATTTTTCCGCGTCAAGCCCCGATTCCTTCATCGATCTCATAAAATTTTTCAGCCCGCCGCTCTCGTGCGCTCGTATCAGCACCGCGCCCAATTCTCGTCCGCCGCGCGCCAAGATCGCCTGCACCGACGCCGCTCGAGCAGAATCCGTGATCACTTCAACGCCACGACGCTTGAGCCCGTCTCTGATCATTCGGAACGTGCTTTCGATGTATTTTCGATCCGACATCGGCGACCATTGAAACGGCGTCCACGGTTTGGGTACGAACGCGTTTACGCTCAACGTCAAACGCGCGCCGTCCCCAATCCGATCCTTTATCCGATTGCTCATCACGACAATCTCCCGCACGTCGTCAAGCGTCTCGAGCGGCAGCCCGATCATAAAATACAATCGAAAGTGTTTGATGCCCGCCGCCAGCCCGAGCTCCACCGTCCGATCGATGTGCTCAACCGTGATCCCTTTGTTGATCACCGCCCGCATTCGATCTGAGCCCGCCTCCGGCGCGATCGTCAACGTCCGCGTCCCGCTCGACACCAGCGCCTCTACCAACGTCGGCGTCACCGAATCCGCGCGGAACGACGCCACCGACATCTTCAGCCCGCGCTCCGTTATCAGCCGACATAATTCATCGATGCGCGGGTAATCCGACACCGCCGCCCCCATCAATCCGATTTTTTTTCCGAACGCCGACGCCTCGTCGATCAATTTTTCGAGCACGTCAAGCGAATGTACTCGCGGTCGTCGAAAACAATAGCCTGCCATGCAAAATCGACAGTGCCGACCGCAGCCCCGCGCCACTTCGATCAAATACATATCCAACTCCGCGTCGTCGGTGACGATCACCGTATGCGCCGGTTGCTCGTCGAGATCGCTCAACCATTGACGACGGACGACCTTTTGATCCATCGACGGAACGAAGACGCCTTCGATTTTCGACAGCGCCGATAAAATTTCGCGGCGGCTCATCGATTGTGACAGCACGTCGAGCACCGACGGCATGATCACTTCGCCCTCGCCGATCACAAACGCATCGATCACGTCCGACAACGGCAGCGGATTGAACGTCGCGCACGGTCCGCCCGCAATCACGATCGGATCGAGATCGCAGCGTTCCTCCGCGCGGAGTTTTACTCGACCGAGCGACAAAATCTCGAGCACGTTGAAATAATCCGGCTCGAACGTCACGTTGAATCCGATCAGCGGGAATTTAAACAGCGGCGTTTGACTTTCGACGCTCAATAAAACTTCTCTCGAGCGCCGCATTTGATCGAGCAGACGGGCGTCGGGCCAAAAAAATCTCTCGCACGAGAACTCCCGCCGCCGATTGATCAGCTCATATATGACGTGCAGCCCCAAATTCGACATGCCCACGCGGTATTCGTTCGGATATATCAGCGCAAATCTTTTCGCCGCGCCGCCCTTGATCACACTGCCGCGCTCCGTACGCGCCTTCAATTTTAACAGTTCCGTCTGTCGCATTAAATCATTCCTCAAAAAAATTTTTCCGATCTCATGTGGCGCCGCCGACGAGATTATTCGCCGCGAAAAATATGTGTGCGCCGCCGACACGGGTTGTGTGCTGCCATCGATAGTGAGGGCGTCGCCGACGCGAGTGTTCGCCGCGAAAAATATGTGGTCGCCGCCAGCGCGGTTGTACGCCGTGAAAGATTTGTGGTCGCCGCCAGCGCGGTTGTACGCCGTGAAAGATTTGTGGTCGCCGCCAGC
>CALGGP010000314.1 GCA_937915885.1 uncultured Selenomonadales bacterium
CCTACACGACGGTCTTCCGATCTGGGATAAAATTTATTTTTTCGGAGTGTCAATGAAAAATTATAAGCGTCTGCTCATTTACATAAAACCTTACCTGAAGCGGCTCGGCATCGCCGTCGTCTGCATCATTTTCGCCGCCGCCGCTAACCTCTACGTCCCGTGGATCATCAAAGACATGATCGATCAGGTGCTCGCCGATAAAAATATGGCGCTGCTCAATCTGATCGCAATCGGCATCGTCGTCGTGTTCTTTTTCCGCGGCATTTTTTATTTCGGTCAATCGTACCTCGTCGCCTACATCGGGCAACGCGTCATCATCGACGTGCGCGAAGTCATGTTCCGCAAATTTCAACGCATGCCCATGGCGTATTTCGACAAGCATCAGACGGGCGAGACGATGAGCTACGTCACCAACGACGTCGAGGCAATTCAAGCGGCGCTGGTCGATAATCTGATCGAGCTGTTCACCGAGTCGTCGATTTTGATCGGCTCAATCGGCATGATGTTTTATCTCGATTGGCGACTGTCAATGCTGACGATGATCACAATCCCGCTGGTCGGAGTGTCGATGCGGATATTCGGACGGAAGATCAAAGCCAACGGCGCGGTGATCCAAGAGCGGCTGGCGCAAATCACATCGCTGCTGCAGGAATCGATCTCGTCAATCCGCGTGGTAAAGTCGTTCGTGCGAGAGGATTATGAGATCAAACGGTTTTGTCGGCAGAACGAATTGAACTTCCAAGCGATGATGAAAAATGTGCAGTTGAATGCGCTGTTGACGCCGACGGTAGAATTTTTAGCGGCGTTGGCGGTGACGGCGCTGGTGTGGTACGGCGGCTATGAAGTGGTCAACGGAGTGCTGACGGCGGGAGAATTGGTCGCGTTCCTGACATACGCGGTGAATTTGGCAAATCCCGTCAAGAGGCTGTCGAGAATCTACGGGCGAATGCAAAAGGCGTTGGCGGCGGTCGATAGAATATTTTATGTGCTCGACCTCGAGGAAGCGGTCAACGACAAGCCGAACGCAAAAATTTTGCCGCCGGTGACGGGGCGGGTGACGTTCGACGCGGTGAGTTTTTCATACGACGGCTCGCACAACGCGCTCGAGAATGTTTCGTTCGATGTGAAGCCCGGGCAGATGATCGCGTTCGTGGGACCGTCGGGCGCGGGCAAATCGACGATCGCAAATTTGATCCCGAGGTTTTACGACGTGACGGGCGGGGCGATAGTGATCGACGGGCTCGACATACGAGACGTAACATTGAACTCGTTGCGCTCGCAGATCGGAATCGTGCCGCAAGAGACGCTGTTGTTCAGCACATCGATCATGGAGAATATCAGATACGGACGTTTGGACGCGACGGACGACGAGGTGATCGAGGCGGCGCGGTCGGCGAATGCGCATGAATTTATCGAGCAGATGCCCGAGGGATATGCGACGGTGATCGGCGAACGGGGGCTGGCGTTGAGCGGAGGACAGCGACAACGGATTGCGATCGCTCGAGCGATCTTGAAAGACCCGCAGGTGCTGATATTGGACGAGGCGACTTCGGCGCTCGACACGGAGTCAGAAAAAATCGTCCAAGCGGCGCTGGATCAGCTGATGCTCGGACGAACTTCGTTTGTGATCGCGCATCGGCTGTCGACGATCTTCGGCGCGGATCGGATTTTGGTGATCGATCACGGAAAAATAGTCGAGAGCGGGACGCACGCGGAGCTGTTAAAACTGAACGGGCTGTATTCGCATCTGTACAACATTCAATTCGGAGAAAAATAAAAGGGCTCATCAGCCCGATTTTTTTTGGGTGCCGACGACGCGGGTTGCGTTCCACAAAAAAAAGCGGGTGCCGACGACGCGGGTTGGTGCCTCGAAAACGGACGGGCGCCGACGACGCGGGTGGGAACCGCTGTCCTCTGTTGGGCGCCGCGCTCGGGGGGCGGGAGCGTCGGCGGCGCCCCTTACTCGTCGCTCCCGTTGCCCCGAACTTTTTTTATTTCGTCGGAGCCTGCCGCGCGCCGCCCTGATTATTTCTCAACAGCGCCGTCTTCAGACGATCTTCGATCGCGATCAATTCTTTTTCCGCCGCCGCGCGTTTCGCCCGACCTTCCTCTTGAATCCGTACCGTCTCCTCGAGCGTCGAGATCAAATCCTCATTGACTTTGCGCACCGTCTCTATGTCGACGATCCCGCGCTCATTCTCCCGCGCCGTTTCAATTGTGTTCTGCTTCAACATCTCCGCGTTCCGACGGAGTAAATCATTCGTCGTGTCGCTCACCGCCCGTTGCAACGCAAGCACATCGTTCTGATGACTCAGCCCGAGCGCGATCACCATCTGATTTTTCCACAGCGGGATCGTATTGTAGATCGCCGTCTGCACCCGCTCGATCAGCACTTTATCATTGTTTTGAATCAGTCGAATTTGCGGCGCCGTTTGTATCGCCAGCGTCCGACTGATTTTCAGATCGTGCACCTTTTTTTCAAATCGATTGACGCTCTCCTCGAAATCCGCTACTACTTGCACCGCCATCGGATCATTCGACGCCGACGCCTGCGCTTTTAATTTCGGCAACGTCACGCCGCGCATCTCCGACACTTTTTCTTCGCCCGCGCGGATGTATAACTGCAGCTCCTTGAAATACTGCAGATTTTTTTCGTACAGCCCGTCGAACATCGCCACGTCCTCGAGCATCTGCACCTTCGACTGCTCGAGCCCCATTTGAATCCGCTCAACCTGCGTCGATAATTTTTCGTAGCCGTCTTTTATTTCCTCCGCCTTGTTCATCATCGAGCCGATTATCGGCAGCCGACTTAAGAAACTTTTTTTCTCCGTCGTGTCGAACGCCCGCACTTTCCCGACCAGATCATTTAACAGCTCGCCGACGTGCCCGCTGTCCTTCGTCCGCACCTTCGACAAAATACTGTCCGAAAACGCCGCGATCTCCTTTTGAGCCGGCGCTCCGTACGTCAACGCCGTCGAGCTCTCCATCAGATTGATCCCGTCTTTGATCTCGGCGACTTTGCGTTGCTCTTCGGGCGACAGCGTTTCGACCTGCCGCGTGATTTTTTCGATCTCCTGCTCCGGCACGACCTCCGTCAACGCCTTCGACTCCGTCGATGACGCCTTCGCCGCCATCAAATCCGCCAAATTTATTTCCGCCACGAATCATTCTCCTCTCAATTGTCTTTCATATATTGCTTGTAAAAATCATCAATCGGCATGAACAAATACCGCACGCCCTCGAGCAACCCGATCCACGTCGGAATCGTCGTCCAACTGAACATAAAATATAACGCCCCGAGCAGCGT
>CALGGP010000315.1 GCA_937915885.1 uncultured Selenomonadales bacterium
TCGTCGACGCGGGGTGGGCATGCCATCCTCTGTTGGGCGCTGCCGTTCGGGGGTGGGGGCGGCGGCGGCGCCCACAAAAAATTTCACTCCGACCGGCGCTCAGATATCGAGATTTTTGACGAGCAGCGCATTTTCTTCGATGAATTGACGGCGCGGCATCACCTGATCCCCCATCAAAACCGTAAAAAGTTCGTCCGCCTCCGCCGCGTTTTCGATCTCCACACGCAGCATCGTTCGCGTCGACGGATCCATCGTCGTCTCCCACAATTGCTCCGGATTCATTTCGCCCAAGCCTTTATACCGTTGCACCGTGATCCCGTCGCGCCCGACCTCCTCGAGCTTTTTATTCAACTCATCGTCGCTGTAAGTGTACCAATGATTTTTCCCCTTGCGAATTTGATACAGCGGCGGCTGCGCGATGTAAACATGCCCGTGCTCGATCAGCGGCTTCATGTATCGATAGAGGAACGTCAACAGCAGCGTGCGAATGTGCGCGCCGTCGACGTCCGCGTCCGTCATGATGATTATTTTTCCGTAGCGTCGCTTCGACAGATCGAACTCGTCACTGATGCCCGTCCCGAATGCCGTGATCATCGTCCGTATTTCGGCGTTGGCAAATATTTTATCCAATCGCGCCTTCTCGACGTTTAAAATTTTTCCTCTCAACGGCAGGATCGCTTGAAACCTCCGATCGCGTCCCTGTTTTGCCGAGCCGCCTGCGCTGTCGCCCTCGACCAAATATATTTCCGTTCGATCGGCGTCCTTACTCGAGCAGTCGGCGAGCTTGCCGGGCAACGACGAAACCTCCAACGCATTTTTCCGACGCGTCAACTCTCGAGCCTTCCGCGCGGCTTCTCGTGCCCGCGATGCCATCACTGCCTTCTCGAGTATTTGTTTCGTCACCGACGGGTTCTCTTCAAAGAACTCACTCAAGCCCTCCGTCGCGATCGCCGCCACGATCGTCCGCACTTCGGAGTTGCCGAGCTTCGTTTTCGTTTGACCCTCGAATTGCGGCTCCCGCACTTTGAGACTGAGCACCGCCGTCAAACCTTCGCGAACGTCCTCGCCCGCCAACGTCGAATCGGAGTTCTTTAAAAGATTATGCCGCTTGGCAAATTCATTCGCAACCCGCGTCAACGCCTGCTTGAATCCCGCAAGATGCGTGCCGCCCTCCTCGGTGTTTATGTTGTTGACGAAGCTGTAAATATTTTCCTGATAGCTGTCGTTATATTGGACGGCAATCTCGACGAGCGTATCATCCTTGCGCCCGTTGAAATAAATCGGCGTCGGATTGAGTTTTTCCTTCTTGCGATTGAGATGCTCGACAAACGATCTGATGCCGCCCTCGAAATGAAACGTCTCGATTTTATTTTCGGCGCGCTCGTCGGTGAGCGTGATCGTAATGCCCGGGTTGAGGAACGCCAACTCCCTCAGTCGATGTTTCAACGTGTCGTAATTGAATGTGGTGATCGGAAAAATTTCATCGTCGGGCGTGAAGGTGACGGTCGTCCCCGTCGAATCGGCGTCGCCGACGATCTCGAGCGGCGTGGTGACGTTGCCGCGCTCGAATGCGATGTGATAAATTTTGCCGTCGCGTCGAACCTCAACGTCCATGTTTTTTGACAGCGCGTTGACGCACGACACGCCCACGCCATGCAGACCGCCGCTCACTTTATAGCCGCCGTTGTCGCCGAATTTTCCTCCGGCGTGGAGCATCGTCAAGACCACTTCGACGGCAGGCTTGCCGCTCTCGTGCATGTCGACGGGAATCCCGCGTCCGTTGTCGCCGACCGTGATCGAATTGTCGGCGTGAATCGTCACATTGATCGCGTTGCAATATCCGGCAAGCGCCTCGTCAATCGAATTATCGACGACCTCATACACCAGATGATGAAGTCCGCGCTCGGACGTCGAGCCGATGTACATGCTCGGGCGCATGCGAACCGCCTCAAGCCCCTCGAGAATTTGAATCTGATCGGCGGCGTATTCTCCCTTGACGGCGCTGACCTCGGCGTTCTCGATGTTGCGATGAATTTCAATCTCGGGCTCGTTGTTTTCGTCGTCCTCCTCATCTTCCGACGGAATATGCGCGGGAATTTCCTCCTCGTCGTCTTCGTCATCAAAAAACTTTTTATCGTCGTTCAATCTGTGATCGCCTCTTTCCTTTTTTGATCCCGCCCTGTTGTCCTAACGGACGGTTTAATGGGCGCCGCCGATGCTTCCGCCCTCGGAGTGCGGCGCCCAACTGATGACGCGGCTCCCACCCGCATCGGCAGCGCCCGCCTCTTTCTTTTTTATCCGAACCGATGATCATGGGGCGCCCGACGGCACGGTTGAGCGCTGCGTCCTCGCTCGAACGTCGTCGGCTGTTAAAACGACGCGGGGCGCCGACGGCACGGTTGAGCGCTGCGTCCTCGCTCGAGCGTCGTCGGCTGTTAAAACAACGCGGGGCGTCGACGGCACGGGTAGGAACCTCAGCCTCCGTTGGGCGCCGACCTTGACGGGTGGGGGCGGCGTCTGCGGTCGAGTGTCGTCAGCTTTTAAAACAACGCGGGGCGCCGACGGCACGGGTGGGAACCTCAGCCTCCGTTGGGCGCCGACATCGACGGGCGGGAGTGCCGTCGGCGCCCACATAAATATTTCAATAGTCGTCGGCATGCCCCGGCAGATCAAATCGCAATCGCCGCATCGTTTTTTTGATCGCCTCCGCGCTCAACTGATCGGGCGGCACCTGCCGATAAATCATCACCAGCCGCTTGACTTGCGTCTGATCGCGCGTGTCGATCGTCCGCGCCAAATTTTGTACCAGCGACGACCGCACGCTCGACACCGTCTCGGGGCGACACCAACCGATCATATGCGGCATCCGATTTTCCATCTCCGCATGAATTTCTGCATACGTCGACCACGGCACATCTTTTATAATCTCGCCGATCGTCTTTCTGAACAGCTCGACTTCCTTACGTTGGCAGGCGTCGCACAGCACATCATTCGGCGGCACCAATAATTTACAGCGCGCGCAATAATGCCAACCGTGCTTGAGCCGACATTTGTCGAGCCGCGCCCGCGCCAACGACGTATCGAGCATCACCGCGCGGAGCTTTTCATTTTGGATCGTCGGCGAATTGCGCTCGACATCGGCGATCTCCTCATCAGTCAAAGTGATGTTGGGCAAATCGCGCGAAACGATCTCCTCGGGCGTCAACTGCTCGGGCTCGTCGGATTTCGGCGGCGGCTTCGGAAGCGACAGCCGATTGTTGATCCGAATGTCGTCGAGCAGAGTGCACTCGGCGGCGTCGTTTATTTTTTGCAGGATCGACGGCTTTTGGAATTGAAGTTCCGAGCGCCAAGTGGCATCGTCGATGTGCACGAAGAGAATTTTTTGATCGATCAGCGCCGGTTGAATCCGATCGGCGATTTTTTCTCCGACCAATTCTCGCCATCGAAAGAACACCGCGTGTTGCAGATATTTGATGTAAAAATCTTTGCCGAGGGTTTTGATGCTCGATTTGAGCGTCTGTTCGGCGGACGAAAACATTTTGTCACCTCTCAATGATAACGGCGTGGTCGACATCGAAGACGGCAGCGGGGCAATCAAGCGCATCGATCTCGACGGCGGTGATGAACGTTTGAATGTGTTTTTGACGGAGGAAGTCAATCAGTCGACGCCTCCGCGCGGAATCGAGCTCACTCATCACGTCGTCGAGCAGCAGCACGGGATAAGTGCCGGTCTCTTCGTTTAGAAATTCGAGTTCGGACAATTTGAGCGAAAGGACGGCGGTGCGCTGTTGACCTTGGGAGCCGAACAATCGAAGTTCGCGCCCGTCGATCAAAAAATTCAGATCGTCGAGATGCGGACCGATCGAAGTCGAGCCGCGTGCAACGTCAAGGTCGGCGCAATTGTTTAGCATGTTATGATAGCGCGCGGCAAGCGTCGATGTCAAGCCGCTGTCGAATTTCGCCTCGTCGAGCCCCTTCGGCGCGTAATGTATCGACAAACTTTCTTCGGCGCTCGACAATGCCGATTGAATTTTTCCGGCGATGGCGCTCAACTTTTTAACGACCTCCAAGCGCTTGACGACGATGCGCGCGGCGGCTCCCGCTAATTGTTCATTCCAAAGCGCGAGCCCCGTCGTGCGCGTCGAGCCTTCGCGGATTTTTTTCAAGAGAGAATTACGTTGGGCGAGAATCTTATTATAAGTGAGCAGGTCGGCGAAATAAGCGGGGGAGGCTTGAGAGATTTCGGCGTCGAGGAAACGGCGGCGATTGGACGGCGCGCCCTTGATCATGAACAAATCCTCGGGGGAAAAATAAACGACGTTGAGCTTGCCGATCAGCTCGCGCATTTTGATCGGCGCGTCATTGAAAAATAATCGGCGTGGTTTTTGACGGTTGAGCTCGAAAGCGATCGAATGCTCCACATCAAATTTCTCGAAAACGATGCGAACGGTCGCGGACGATTGATCCCAACGGATTAGCTCAACATCTTTCGAGGCGCGTTGCGAACGTCCGAGCGCCGCATATTCCATCGACTCGATCAAATTGGTTTTGCCCTGAGCGTTTTCACCGACAAAAATATTTAATCCGTCGGACGGCGCAATTGTCTGCTCGATATAATTTCGATAGTCGGCGAGAAAAATTTTTTTGACGTGCATGCTCTTCCTCCAAAAATTTTTTTGTCAAAGGTATTGATATTTGTTATCAGCCGTGATACAATACCTTCAGCTTTCGTAAAGCTCTCCTAAAATATAACACAAACATACGCTTATAAAAGATTCCGCGCTGCTCACGCGGGGTTTTTTATTTGCCTTGATAAAACTGCAAAAACGATTATAATCATTAGTCAAACCGATTGAAGGAGAGAGATTGAATGCAACACAAGTGCAAGGTGACGGTGCTCGACAAAAAAGTTTTCGTCGACTATCAGGAAAAATATTTGGCTGATCCGCGTTCGGGTGCGTGCCCGTTTTACAACATCGGCGACGAATTTATTTTTGAGCGGTACGGTTCGGACGACACATTTTGGCGTGCGGGCAACGGCAGTCAGTGCGCGGAGGCGTGGGATTGCATCAGTCGATACATTTATGCGGCGTTGCAGGGCGGAGCAATCATGCGCGGTTGGACGAACGACGAGCGGATTATGATAGCATGTTGCAACGACGGGACGCGTCCGGTGATATTTAAAATTGAGCGGCTCGACTATAAAGCGATTCATTTTGATCGGAAGCTCAAGCAGTCGGAGCGTGCGGAGATCATCGAGAAGGTAAAATTTCTGGGCAAGGTGACGGGCGCGGATTTTCATCGGGACGGATTTTTGGAAGTATTTTTGGACGAAGACATACCGGATAAAACGTTGACGGCGATAATCGAGTCGTGCGGCGATTTCAACGTCACTCAGATCGATTAATTTGCCCGCCCACCCGAAAGGCAATGCGTAATTCGTAATTCGTAATTAGGCGTCGTCGGCGCGAGTGGAAACTGCGATCTCAGTTTGGCGCCGCGCTCGACGGGTGGAAGCGGAGGGGTTGACGCTCATAAACATTCTTCTGCCGCCCATTCTTGGCAGGCAAGCCTGTCGACCTTCGGAGCAAAAAAAATGACGGGCGCCGAGTTCGACGGGCGGGAGCGCGACCCATAAATATTATCCGATCGCCCAGGCTTGGCAGTCGAGTCTGTCAACTTTCGGAGCAGAAAAAAAATGACGGGCGCCGCCGACGCGGGTGGGAACCACCGACTCCGTTGGGCGCCGACATTGGGAGGCTGGAGCGGCGGCGGCGCCTCATAAAAAAATGGAGAGGAAAAATTTTATGGCAAATAATTTCATTCAGAACATCATCGACGACGATCTCCGCGCGGGTAAATTCCCCGATGGCATTCATACTCGTTTTCCGCCCGAGCCCAACGGTTATCTCCACATCGGACATGCAAAATCCGTCTGCCTCAACTTCGGGCTCGCGCAAAAAAATCATGGGCTTTGCAATCTCCGCTTCGACGACACCAATCCGACCAAAGAGGACGTCGAGTACGTCGATTCGATCCAAGAGGATATCAAATGGCTCGGCTTCGATTGGGACGATCGAATGTTTTATGCCTCCGACTACTTTCAAAAGCTCTTCGATTATGCCGTCGAGCTGATCAAGCACAATCTCGCTTACGTCGACGACTCGAGCGCCGATCAAATTCGTCAGATGCGCGGCACTTTGACCGAGCCCGGCGTCGAAAGTCCGTTCCGCAATCGCTCCATCGATGAAAATCTCGAGCTCTTCAATCGAATGAAGGCGGGCGAATTTCCCGACGGCGCCCGCGTCCTTCGCGCCAAAATCGATATGGCATCGCCGAACATGAACATGCGCGATCCCGTCATCTATCGAATCGCGCACGTCTCGCATCATCGCACGGGCGATCAGTGGTGCATTTATCCGATGTACGACTTCGCGCACCCGTTGAGCGACGCGATCGAGCACATCACGCACTCGGTTTGCACGCTCGAATTTGAGGCGCATCGACCGTTTTATGATTGGTTGCTCGACGCGCTTGACTTCGATCCGAATGACCGCCCGCGGCAGATTGAGTTTGCGCGGCTCGACCTCACGAACACGATCACGAGTAAGCGGAAGTTGCGTCAATTGGTCGAGGAAGGTTACGTGCGCGGCTGGGACGATCCGCGCATGCCGACGTTGAGCGGGCTGCGTCGACGCGGTTTCACTCCGACGGCGATCAAAAATTTCTGTGAGGAGATCGGAGTGGCGAAGGCAAATTCGCTGGTCGATATCGCGATGCTCGAGCATGAAGTTCGAGACGATCTCAATCGGAACGCCGATCGTGTAATGGCGGTGCTCAATCCGTTGAAAGTGGTGTTGACGAATGTTGATGGCGTCGAGCAATTGACGGCGGAAAATCATCCCGAGCGCGAAGACATTCGGACGATTCCGTTTGCTCGAGAGATTTACATCGAACGCGAAGATTTTATGGAGGACGCGCCGAAGAAATTTTTCCGTCTCAAGCCCGGCGGCGAGGTTCGTCTCAAGCATGCGTATATTATCAGATGCGACGAAGTTGTCAAAGACGACGGGGGCAATGTGGTCGAATTGCGTTGCACGATTGATCCCGAGTCGAAGTCGGGCGGAGCGACCGCCAATCGCAAAGTCAAGGGGACGATCCATTGGGTGGCGGCTGATTATGCGCTCCGCGCGGAGGTGCGGCTGTATGATTATCTGCTCAAAAATGATGCGGCGGGCGAAGATTTTATAGCGTCGCTCAATCCCGAGTCGCTGGTCGTGATCGAAAACGCGTTGATCGAGCCGAGTGTTAAGGGAGCGGCGCCGTTGACGCGGTATCAATTTTTGCGGACGGGATATTTTGTGGTCGATTACGATTCGACGGAAGAAAAAGATCGGAAGAGCACACGTCTGAACTCCAGTCACGATCAGACC
>CALGGP010000316.1 GCA_937915885.1 uncultured Selenomonadales bacterium
CCCATCAGTGACGGCGCCCAACCGAGGATGGCATGCCCACCCCGCGCCGACGGCGCCCGCTCCGCATCGTCGACGGCGCTCCGACCATCAGCACCCGCCACGCATCGTCGACGGCGCCCCGACCATCAGCGTCCGCTCCGCATCGACGGCGCTCTGAGCATCGGCAACCGCCAGTCGTCGGCAGCACCGCCCCCTTCTTCTTCGGACGAGCTCAATTACTTTTTAAGACGACGGCTCCGTTCGAACGTCGCGCCCGCCGCCACATTGATCAAACTGTTCGGATCGAAGCGCACGTCCAAGGAACCGATCGCCGACATATCCGCCGCACTCTCGTTGATGATCGATCCGATCTCGTCGACCGTCTCATCGGACGGCATAAACCAATAATCTTCCGTCGACAGTTGAGCCGCATCGGTGATCAACGCGTCCGCCAAATTCGTCGTCGTCTTTGCGAATTTATATTTCTGCTCGACGCCGCCGTTGACGACCGTCAATTCCTTGCCGACCACGCCTTTGACTGTGATCGTCCCGTTCGTCGAAGTCGTGAGCTCGACGTTCGATCCGTTGGCTTTACCCGCCGTCAACGAGCCCGCAATCGAAATTTTATCGGCGCCTGCCGTATACTTATCGATCAGATCACTGCCGCCGCTCGAGACGAATACATCAGCGCCCGCGCCTCCGATCAGCGTATCATTACTCTTGCCGCCGATCATCGTCGAGCCGCCCTTCGACGCCGTGATCTTTGTCGCGTCCGAATCCGCGCGGAGCTCAACCGCCGCCGTCGCCGCCGACCCGTTTATTTCTTTGACGGGCAATCCGAGATCGGCAGCCGTCAACGTCCCGCTAAAGGTCTGCGCCAACTTCACAACATTTTTCTTTGCGTCGTAGGTGACGCCCGTCGGCAGCGTCTTATAACTCACCGTCGAGCCGTCGCCGTTCACCACGTTGATCGTTCCGCGCGGAGAATTTTTCAGCGTGATCGATCCCTTGCCGACCGTCAGCGTAATATCGTTGCCCTTCTCGACAAAATCTGTCGCCGCCACCGTCGCGCCGTTCAGTCTGATCACATCTTTCGTCGGATCGAAGTCGTTGACGACATCCTTACCGCCGCCGACAGAGGACACGACCGAGTACACAAACGTATCGGCGCCCGAGCCCGCATAGAAAATATCGTTTGCGGTCGAGCCGACGAGCGTCGTTTTGCCCTTGCCTCCGACCATCGCCTTCGTCTTCTTATTGCCGATCAACTCGATCTCGTTGGTGTTCGTCGACGCGTCAATCGTCGCCACCGTCCCGAGATAATCGTTCTCCGTCACATCGAACGTGCCTTTGAACGCGCCGCCAATCGTCATCGTCTTATTCTTCGACGCGCTGTCATAATCGACGCCGCCCGGCAACGACGCATAGTTGAAAGTTTTATCGCCGTAGGCAACCGTGATAACCTTGCTGTCGACGAGATCATTGACGGTGAGTTTCTGCTTGCCGAGCGTCATCGTCGCCTTCGTGCCGCTCAGTTTGAAGTTGGCGTTGTCGATTGTAACTTTGTCGTCGACGCCCGTGATCGAAATGATGTCGCCTTGCGATTGATTGTAATTGAAAATCTGATCGCCGCCGCCCGTCGACGCGTCCCAAATGAAGACGTCCGCTCCCGTGCCGCCGTAAAGTTTGTCGGCAGTGGCTTTAGTGCCCGCGCCTCCGTCGAGCGTCGAGCCGCCCGTGCCCGCCTTCAACACATTCGCACTCGAGTTGCCGACAATATTGATCGCGCCTTTATACTCCGACGCGTCGACTTCTTTGACCGTCGAGAGATACTTCGGACTGCTCAAATCGATTGTGCCGACATTCGACGCCGCGCTCCCGACCGTGATCGCCGTCTTTTTCGCATTGTAGCCGACGCCCTCGACGAAGTTGACGCCCATCGTATAAAGAACGGTGCCGTCGGTATCGACGAAGTTCATCTCGCCGCTCGGATTGTCAAACGTGAGCTTCCCTTTACCGATCGTCACGTCAACCTTCGTTGCGCTCGCCTTCACCGCGCTCGCTTTGAGCTCCTTGACGTCGTCGAGCACAACATAATCGCCCTTCGACCCGTCGAAATTGTAAACGACATCATTGCCGCCGCCGTCGGCATAAACAAACACATCAGCACCGTCGCCGCCGTACAATTTATCGGCGCTCGCTCCTCCGTTGAGCGTCGAGCCGCCCGTGCCTGCCTTCAGCACATTCGCCTGCGCGTTGCCGATCAATTCGATCGCGCCTTTATATTCCGACGCGTCGATGTCTTTGACGGTCGACAGATATCTCGTATCGTTGAGATCGATCGTGCCGACATTCGACGCCGCGCTCCCGACCGTGATCGCCGTCTTATTTTTGTTGTAGCCGACGCCCGCAGGGAAATTGATCCCCGTCGTGTAAAGAACGGTGCCGTCGCTGTCGATAAAATTGATCTCGCCGTTGGGATTATCCAACGTCAGTTTTTGTTTGTTGAGTGTGACTTCAACTTTGTTTGCGCTCACCTTGACATCGGAGGCTTTGATCTCCTTGACGCCGTCGAGCAATACATAATCGCCTTGCTCACCGTTAAAGCCGTAGATCACATCGGCGCCGTCGACCGTCGACCACATGAAGACGTCCGCGCCCGAGCCGCCGTAGAGTTTATCGGCAACCGCTTTAGTCGAGCGTCCGCCGTAGAGCGTCGAGCCGCCCGAGCCCGCTTTGATCACGTTGGCGTTGTCGTTGCCGATCAGCTGAACGGCGCCTTTAGCGTTCGAGCCGTCGATCGTTTTCGCCGTCGACACGATGTCAAGCGCCTTGACTTCAACGCCGTTCGCCGCCGTCGAATCGAGATTGAGCGCCGTCTTCTTATCGTCGTTGTCGTAGGTGACGCCCTTCGGCAGCTTGCCGTAGACGAAAATCTCACCGTCGAGATCAAACGTGAGCGGATCGATGGAGTTGACTTTGTTGATCGTGAGCTTGGATTTTTTATCGCCGTCGAAAGTCACGGTCACGACATTTTTGCTATCCTTAAGCGTGAGATCGTCGCGCGTCACTCCGCTGAGCGAAATGATATCCTGCGCCTCGACATCGTTGAAAACATCGGCGCCTTCGCCGGGCGCGTAAACGAAGTAATCAATGCCGTCGCCGCCGTAGAATTTATCGCCCGCCTTACTCCCGATCAAAGTCGAGCCGCCCTTCGACGCGCGCAACACCAATTGCCAGCTCTATACCATCACCACCGTCGCCGAGACTCACATTGATATTGGTAATGGGATTTTCTGGATCCCCACCCCCTACCTGGATTCCGCCGTATTCGCCGGTTCCTATCCTTTGAATGACAACATTGATTCCGGAACTTGAGATTGGACCGTCGGATTTGATCGTCACATTATCACCGGAGTTGTGTAGCCTGACAATATTTTTTTCCTCGTCAATGAAGAGGTCGTCAAAATAATTGTCAATGCGGCTGATTCCGTCGACGTTTATATCGACATTCGGAGTGTAATAAAGCGTCCGACCGTCGAGCGAGATCATTTTGATTGATTTATCGGCGGCATCTTTGAGCGTAAAGAGACCGTGATTCCAATTGTCGTTTACGCTCCAATATGTGTTGAAAATAAGATCGTTGCCGTCGACGGACGCCGTATTGATCCATTGTTCGATGCGAACGGTGTCGTCCGACGTGAGACCGAAGACGGTATCGTTGCCTCCCGCGTAGTCGACAACATTTTTCGAGCCGCTCAAGCTGACAATATCGTCGCCGATTAGCGGTTGGACGATCACGGGACTCCGATTGGCGTCGAGCGTATCATTGTTTTCGGTGCCGCGAATGACATCACCGATGACGGTCTGCGTGACGGAGCCGGCGGCGTTCATTAGATTAATCGTCTTACCGGCGGCATTTTTGAGCAGGACGGAGCCGTTTCCGATCTTCAACAACGCGTCGGCACCGACGACGGAAGTGGAGGCGATCGATCCGCTCGTGATCCTGAGCGTGTCGTATTCGTCGAAACCGTAGACGGTGTCGTTGCCGTCGCCGTTGCCGTACTCGATCAATTGATTTTTGGAGTAATTGCTGACGATATCGACGATATCATTGCCCGCGCCGCCGTTGATCGTCACGTACTCTGCGCGACTGTTGATCGAGTCATTGCCCGCGCCTCCGAGGATCGTCACGTCCGAGACTGAATTGTCGATCGAGTCATTGTCCGCGCCTCCATTGATCGCTGTCAAAGACGCATCATAGTAATTGCCGATGAAGTCGTCGCCGTCGCCGCCGTCAATGGAACCTTCAGCGCCGCGATTGATGAGATAATCATTGCCTTTACCGCCGCGAACGGTGACGTAACGAGTGCCCTGCCATTGATCGAGAGTATCATCGCCGTCGCCTAAATCGATCGAGACATGATCTGCCCAAAAGACTTGCTCGCCTGATTCCAAATTCCATTCGCCGTTGTTGTAAACGTGATCATTACCCGCGCCGGTTTTGATGGTCACGTTCGAGCCGTGGTTGCCTATGGTGTCATTGCCGTTGCCACCGTCAATAAAGGTGTTATTCGGCTGATTGAAGGGTTGAGAGTTTTCGCCCCAATCGGTGCGATTTTCGATATAATCATTGCCTTCGCCGCCGATCAGAGTATTCTCGTCGCCGCCGTTGAGGCTGATGGTATCGTTACCGTCGCCGCCTGTGATTGATTGTTTTGCGGAACTCCACATTTCGATCTTGTCGTTGCCCGCGCCTCCGACAATCGTCGCGTTGTCGCCATGCCCATTGTTGATCGTGTCGTCGCCGTCGCCGCCGTCGATCATCGTCCGCTCCGCCCAATTGTCAATCTTGTCGTCGCCCTTACCGCCGACCAACGAGCCCGTCCAACCGTAATACTTAATCTCGTCGTTGCCGTCGCCGCCGACCAACGTCGTATCGCCGGCATAATTCCAAACGAAGTCGTTGCCCGCGCCCGCATCGACGTAAGTTTTTTTGCCTTCGGCATCGTTCTGAATATGATCGTTACCCGCGCCGCCGCGAATCGTAATATTGTCGCCGTTCCAATGATCGATCGAATCATCGCCGTCGCCGACATCGATTATGACCTTTTCGCATTTCTCGATGCGGATCGTGTCGGCGGCGCCGTTGCCTTGAATGGTAACATTGTTGCCGTAACTGATGATCGAATCGCGCCCTGAGCCGGTCTTGATCAATTGATTGTCGAGCGTGTTGAAGATCGCCTGACCGACCTTGAGCGGCTCGATTTTTTGTTTCAATCTGCCGTCGGCGGCGTCGACGAGAGTGATGGAGCCTTCGCCGACATTGACTGTGACGACGATGTTGTTGCCGACGGTGACTGTGCTCATCGAGCCGGTGAGTTGAAGTTTGTCGGACGAATTGAAGCCGTAAATTGTATCGTGACCGTCGCCCGCCGCGTACTCGATCACGGTGCCGTAATGATTATTGTTGAGCGTGACGCGATCGTTGCCGGCTCCGCCGTTGATGGTCACGTCGACGCAATCATTGAGGATCACATCAGAGCCGTCGCCGCCGCTGAGCGAAGATTTATCGCCCGCCTTCGACCCGCGATCGCCCCAATTGATCATATTGTCGATGGTATCATCGCCGCTGCCGCCGTCGACGGTCGACGCATAGCCCGCCGTTTGAATAAAATCATTGCCGTTGCCGAGCTTGACCACATTATAGTGGGAGTTGACGGTTGGATTGCTCGAGCACCAATGGCTGTGAAGATCGACGGAGTCATCGCCGTCGCCCGCATCGATCGTCGAATAATCCGTGACTGCTATCAGGATTGTATCCCTGCCGTCGCCGCCGCTGATTGTCGAATGATCGCTGAAGACTAAGATTGTATCATCGCCTGCGCCGCCATCGATCGTGGCGTTGGCGCCGGTGTTGTCGATGTAATCATTGTCGGCGCCGCCGTTGATCGACATATAATTGCCGCCGTCGGAGAAGACTGTATCATTGCCGCCGCGCGCGTCGATGGTGACATTATCGGAGTGGTTTTCGATGTAATCATCTTCGTCGGTGCCGTTGAAAATTTCTCCGGCGCCCTCGGTGTGATAAGCAATCTGTTGTTTAACGTCGAAGTCTTTGAAAGTGATCGAGCCGCTGCCGACATTGACGACGAGATCATTGCCGACGGTGACGGTGTTCGACGTGCCGCCGGTAATTTCAAGTTTGTCGGACGAGAGGAAACCATAAACGGTATCGTTGCCGTCGCCGTTCTTATATTGGATCGTGGTGTCGGAATGTTCGGCGGTGAGGGAAATTTGATCGTCGCCGGTGCCGCCGCTGATGGTGGAATCGGTTCCGCTGTCGGTGATGTGGTCGGCTCCGTCGCCGCCGTTGATCGAAACGTTGTCGGCGCTGAAAACTTTTTGGGTGCGATACCAAGCGTTTTTGTTGTTGATCACATCGTCGCCAATCCCGCCGTCGAGCGTGACATTCGAGCCGCCGCCGTTTTCGAGCACATCATGACCGTCGCCGCCGACGACCAATTTGCCGTTGGGAGCCGCGACCGGCGCTCCGACGCTTGCGCCTTCCTCATAAGCGCCGGTGCCGTTGCCGATGGTGTCATTGCCCGTGCCGCCGAGGAAAGTCGAGTTGGTGCCGGCGGAGTTCAAAATATAATCGTCGCCTTCGCCGCCCTCAATCAAATTTTTATTATTGCCACTGTTGTTGAGACGGCTCCAATCGTGATCGATCGTATCATTGCCGTCGCCGAGATTGATCGTTGAATATGAACTTTCCTTGATGTAAACAAAATCGTCGCCCGCGCCGACATCGACGGTCAGGTGATCAAAATTTTTGCCTTCAAACGCCCACGCCCAAACTTCGTCTTTACCCGCGCCGCTCTTGATCGTGACGTAAGAGGCGCCTCTGTTGTCGATGAAATTATCGCCTTCACCGGCGTCGATCGATACGCTATCGGCGCTTTTTTGATCCCAATATGTATTGTAGATGGAGTCGTTGTTTTCGCCGCCGACGATCGTCGTTCCGTAAATTCGATTGGCAATGGAGTTGGCGCCGCTCCCGAGATCGATATAAGAGTTGGCTCCATTGTTTTCGACGGTGTCATTGTCCGTGCCCGCGTTGATCGTGGCATTTGAGCCGCTGTTGTCAATGAAGTCGTTGCCGACGCCTCCGTTGATTGAGACGTTCTTGCCACCGCCGTAATCTTTGATGTAATCATCGCCGTCGCCGCCGTCAATCGTTATGGTGGCGGATTGCCCGACAATGGTATCGTTACCGGCGCCGCCGTTTATTGAAATGCGGTTACTCCAATGCTCGATGTAATCGTCATTGTCGCCGCCGTCGATGGTCGCGCCCGAATCTACGCTTTTAATCCAATCTTTTCCGAGCCCGCCGTTGATCTTTACGGAGTAGTCGTTACTGAGGATCGAATCAGCGCCGTCACCGCCGTTGATTGTGGCATTCGAGCCTTCGTTATGAATTGTATCGTTGCCGACTCTACCGTCAATCGATGCCAGATATCCCTTATTGTAAATGTAATCATCATCGACGCCGCCGTTGATTGTCGCGCGATATCCTGACACTTCTCCGCTGCCGTCGTTATAGATGGAATCGTTTCCTTCGCCGCCGAAAATAAGTGCCCTGTTCCCGCGATTTGAGATCGTATCGTTACCTATACCTCCGTCGACAGTTACATTTCCGGCGTCATAGTAAGTGTCAGAGTCAGAAAGATTTGCAATGAAATCATCGCCCTCGCCGCCGAGAATCGAAACGTACTTGCCGTGTCCTGTGTTTTCGATGTAATCATTGTCGGCGCCGCCGTCTATCGTTGTCTCACTGCCACCATTATAGATGGTGTCATTACCCTTGCCGCCGTCTATCGATCCTCTGGATCCGTTAATATTACCATGATAGAAGACGTAATCATTTCCGTTGCCGGCACTGATGGAAGCGCGCGAAGCATAACTGTGGATCTTGTCGTTACCGTCTTCGAGGAAGATCAAAGTGTTTTTACTTTCGTTGTTGAAAACGTAATCATCATCCGCTCCGGTTTTGATCGTGACATTATCGCTTGTGTCGTTGTAAACGGTATCCAGGCCTTTACCGGTATTAATTGATGTCAGCGTGGCGTAATTGTTAAAAACGGTGTCGTTGCCGTCGCCCGCATTGATCGTTGCGCGATTGTTACTGCCGTTGAAAAGGCGGTCAGCTTTGGAGGTTCCGCTCAATACGGTACTCGAAACATAATTGGATCGATCGTAATTGGGCACGGACATCTGTCCCGAAGAATCGCGTACCTGAACGGGGACATACTCGACCGACGCGATTGTATGATTGTCGTAGACACTATGACCGGGGCAGTACTGAAATACGGTTTGAAGGGAGATGGTTCCGTTGCCGACCTTGACGAGATACTTGCCGTCGGCATACTTGAAAGAATCAATCGAGCCCGACGTGATATGAAGGATATCGGTGTTATCGAAATTTATAATTTGATCGTTGCCGTCGCCGTCCGCATATTGGATTACGTTAAACGATCGAGGGTCGCCGTATGCGGCATCAAAATCGACGGTATCATTGCCGAGCCCGGGTTTGATGGTGATATTGTTGTTGTCGCTTTCATTTTGATTGGCAATATAATCGTCATCCGCTCCCGCATTGACATAAGAATTCGCATAAGCGTTGAGGATTGTATCAGCGCCGTCGCCGCTGTAAATGCGTCCCTTAGACCTGAAAATGTAATCCTTTCCTCCGCCGGTGGAAATCACGCCGCTTGTGTTAGTCAGACCGTTGGCTTCGATAATGGTATCATTGCCCGAGCCCGCATAGATTTTCATGTCACGCATGGAGTCGTGACCGTTCAGGTAGTTATCGCCCTCCCCCAGATTGATTGTCGAGTTATCCGAACTGCCTCCATCAACGGTATCGTTGCCGTCGCCGGCATCAACGCTAAAATAGTGGGCGTAACTCAAAAAGATAGAATCATTGCCCGCGCCGGCATTAATCGTGCCGTACAAGTCGCCCGTGCCCGAATAATAATTGTCGCCGGTATGGCTGATAACATCGTCGTCGTCGCCGGAGTCAATGTTTATACGACCGTAGGCTTTTTTGTTTGCATAATCCAAAGCGCTGTTACGAATCGTGTCTCTGCCGCCGAAGGTTTGAATGGTGACGTCCGACGCGTGGGAGTTAATGATCGAATCATTTCCCTCGGAGCCCACGATACTTGCGCCGCTGATTGTGTTGGTGATGTTCGCCATAAAGCATCCGTCCTTTCCTCTTTAAAACATGAAAAATGCGTCTCTCACTCAAATTATAGTTCGTTTTTTTTTTGATCGATCGCTCCAAAAACTTAAGTAAAATTTCGGATCGAGCGCAAAAAAAATATCCCCGAAGGGATTAGAGGAAGGGAAAATTTATTTTCAGAGGTCGGCGCCGTTAGACGCGATCACTTTCTTGTACCAATAGAAAGAATCCTTCCGACTGCGGGAGAAATCGCCGGTGCCGTCGTCGTGCCGATCGACGTAGATGAATCCGTAGCGTTTCGCATATTGCCCCGTCCCCGCGCTTACGAGATCGATCGGTCCCCACGTCGTATATCCGATCAGCGGTACGCCGTCTTCAACCGCCTCGCCCATCGCACGAATGTGCTCGCGGAAATAACTGATCCGATAATCGTCATGGATCGAGCCGTCCGCCTCGACTTTATCAAACGCTCCGAAGCCGTTCTCGACCACCATTATCGGCGTGTCGGGATATCTCGACGCCAGTTTGTTGAGCGTCCAACGGAGCCCGTCGGGATCAATCTGCCAGCCCCAATCGCTTGCCTTCAAATACGGATTCTTCGCCCCGCCCATCATATTGCCCTTGACTTCCTCAACATTCGGATCAACCGTGACGCAATTCGACATGTAATAGCTGAACGTATAGAAGTCGACAACGCCTTCGCGCAAAATTTTCTTGTCGTTCTCGTCGTCCATAAACGAAGTGTCGACGCCGAGCGATTGATAATATTTTTTTGCGAAATACGGATAAGCGCCGCGCACCTGAACGTCGCCGCAAATGTCGTTGCAGATCGAATCCTTGCGCTGATCCTCGAGCATGTCTTTCGGGTTGGGCGTCAACGGGTACCAAGTGATGT
Organism: uncultured Selenomonadales bacterium; assembly: GCA_937915885.1. Lineage (GTDB taxonomy): Bacteria > Bacillota > Negativicutes > Selenomonadales > Selenomonadaceae > Quinella. The sequence goes on from CALGGP010000316.1 coordinate 10,122, forward strand.
GGCAAATCATGTTGCCGATCTTGAAATTCGGATTGATCTTGTGTCCTTCGATCACCGCCCGCGCGGACGCGACAAATTCATTGTGCAACGCCTGCAGACGCTGTTGCGGAATGTCGATCAGCTCGGGGAATTTGCACGGCGCCGTCCGATTGAGATCGGCGTCCTGCACAATCCCGACGCCGTAGAGATTGCCCATGAACGGCTCCATCACCGGCATGTTGATCTCGTTGAACGTCAGCCAGTACTTGACTTTGTCGCGATACCGATTGAAACACGTCGTCGCATACTTGACGTAGAGCTCGATAGTCTCTCGATTGTAGAAGCCGTGATACTTCGTCACGATCGCCCACGGGATTTCGTAATGCGACAGCGTCACGAGCGGCTCGATGCCATGTTTTTTGCACTCGTCGAACACCGCATCGTAGAACGCCAGCCCCGCCTCATTGGGCTCGGCGTCGTCGCCGTTGGGGAAAATTCGCGCCCAGTTGATCGACAGACGAAAACACGTAAAGCCCATCTCGGCGAACAGCGCGATATCTTCTTTGTAGTGATGATAGAAGTCGATCGCCTCGTGCGAAGGATAGAAGACGCCGTCCTCGATGGTCGGGCAGAACGTGCGCGGCGTGTTGACGTCGCCGCCGAGGAGCATGTCGGGCATCGAAAGCCCCTTGCCGTCCTCGCGATAGGCGCCTTCACACTGATTGGCGGCAACCGCGCCGCCCCACAAAAAATTCTTCGGAAATGCCATGTCGATTCTCCTTTAAATTTTTTTGATCCCGCCCACCCACCC
>CALGGP010000317.1 GCA_937915885.1 uncultured Selenomonadales bacterium
CGTCGCGGGTGGGAACCACGACCTTCGTTGGGCGCCGCTGTTGGTGGGCGGGGGCGACGGCGGCGCCCCATCATTCTTATTCTGCCGCCGGCTCCTGCTCTTGCTCCTCGACCTTCGGCTGATAAGCTTTGAAGACAACATTGTCACCCGCGCGCGACGCCCGATTGATCGACAGCGATATCCGCTTGCGCTTGAGATCGATCCGCATCACTTTGACGCGCACGATATCACCCGTGTGCACCGCCTCATCCGCACGGTCGATCCGCCGATCGCTCAGCTCGCCCATCGGAATCAATCCGTCAAAGCCCGGCTCAATCTCCATGAACGCGCCGAAATCCGTCAGCTTTATGATCTTGCCTTCGATGTAATCTCCCTCGGAGTAATTTTCCGCCCTGTCAAGCCACGGATCGCGCATCGTCTCTTTCACCGACAATGAAATGCGATGCGACTCGGGATCGACATTCTTAACGTAAACTTCAATCTCGTCGCCCACGCTCAACACGTCGCTCGGCTTCTTGATGCGATCCCACGACAGATCGGAAATGTGCGCAAGCCCGTCGACGCCGCCCACGTCGATGAACGCCCCGTAGTCGACCAGCCGCTTGACGACGCCCTTGACAATTTGCCCCGCCTCGAGCGTCTCGAAAATCTCCGCCTGCTTCCTGGCGCGCTCCTCCTCGAGCAACTGCCGACGCGACAGCACCAGCCGCTGCTTGTGCGGATCAATCTCGAGAATGAGGACGGGGAAAGTCTTGCCGACGTAGACGCTGAGATCTTTTACAAAATGCAATTCGACCTGCGAGGCGGGAATGAAACCGCGCAGTCCGCTGACGGAGGCTACAAGACCGCCCTTGACGACTTGCGTCACGCGCGCGTCCACCGACTCGCCGCGCTCCTTTATTTTTTCGATCTCCTTCCAAGCTGTCATATTATCGGCCTTGACTTTAGAAAGTGCACCGCCGTTTTCTCCGCTGAGCGATTGAATGTAGACGTCAATCACGTCGCCGACTTGGACGACATCCTTTGCGGAATCGGGCTCGGGGCGCGCAAGTTCTCTCTTCGGAACGGGGATTTCCTGTTTATAGCCGATGTTGATGATCGCCTCATCATCATTGACCGCCACCACGGTGCCCTTGACAACCTCGTGCTCGCGAATGTTGTCCATGCCCTTGATCTCCTGCTCGAGCATCGTACCCATATCCTCGACTTCAGAGTTCGCTTCCCCTACGTTTCTAATACCATCTGACACTTTCTTTGTACCTCCCGGATAATCCAGTCCGGCGTTGAGGCTCCGGCTGTGATTCCTATTTTTTTTAATTCCCTTAACCACTCGGGTTTGAGTTCGTCGGCGGTTTCGATGTGCACAGTCCTGCAAATTTTTTCACTTAGCTGTGCAAGGCGCGTGGTGTTTGCGCTGTTTCGACCCCCGATCACGATCATCAGCTCGACTTTTTTTGCCAAGTTGATCGTCGCCGACTGTCGGAGATCGGTGGCGTTGCAGATCGTCCGAAGTATTTTGATGTCTCTCGACTTATCGAGCAGGCGCGTCACGATTTGATTGAACCGTTCGCCCGAAAAGGTAGTTTGCGACACGACGCCGAGTTTTTTGCACTCGGGAAAATCCGCCGCCTCTTCGACGGTCTCAATAATCGTTGCCTTTTGATTGGACCACTCGAAAATACTTTTTACTTCGGGATGATTTTTTTCGCCGACGATCACGACGGTGCGTCCCTCGTCGACGATTTTTTGAGCCGATTGTTGAGCTTTTTTGACGTGCGGGCAGGTGGCATCGACGAGAGTCAAGCCGCGCGCCCGCGCTTCGGCGTAGACATTCGGTCCGACGCCGTGCGAACGGATTATTATCGTTCCCTCCTTCATGTCCGAAAGATTATCAACCGTACCTACGCCCTCGGCTCGAAGGCGCTCGACGACCTGCGGGTTATGGATGATCGGTCCCAAGGTACAGCTGATGCCGTCCGCGTGTTCTCCGGCGATTTTGATAGCGCGCTTGACGCCGTAACAAAATCCGAGATGTTCCGCGAGAATGACCTGCATGAATCTCACCCTGTGATTGACTGCAGACTTCAACATGCCTCAACAGTCGGCAGCCGAAAATTAGTATAGCATCATCGCTTGGATCAATCAATAACTAAAAACAAAAAAATTATTTCGATCGGTCGGCAGAATTTTTATCTCATCCGCGCGGGGCGACGGGGCGACGGGGCGACGAATGGAGGGGCGCCGCCGACGCTCCCACCCTCGGAGGTCGGCGCCCGAATTAGCCCGTGGTTCCCACCCCGCGTCGGCGGC
>CALGGP010000318.1 GCA_937915885.1 uncultured Selenomonadales bacterium
TTTCTCCGGCAGAGGCTCCTGCTCGCTACCCATGTCGATAAGCAGCTGGTAGCGATCCAACCAATCGTCGAGCTCGCTGAACTCGGCGATTATCTCGTCCTGTATTTCGTTGATAGTCTTCACTATTATAGTATTTTTTTCAGTCCCGCTGTCCTTGGAGGGTGCTAATAAGTATAAATCACCTGCACCAGCGTCTGGCCTACGGCCTTGAGCGTGTTGGGGTCAATATTTTCTGGAGTGTCGCTGAGGGTGTGCCAATGCGGGCCGAAGCTATGCTCGCTGTTGGTGTAGTAAGGGATGATGTCGATGGTAGGTATGCGGGCTACGGTGTTGATGGGCAGGTGGTCATCGGTGATACCGCCCCCGTCTTCGTCCACAAAGATACTGCCGTAGCCAGCATCCTTGGCAGCAGCCCACACGAGAGTGACCACACTGCCCGCATAGCGCTGGGAGAAGAGTTCCTGGTAGAACTTCGCCTCGCGTCCGCCAACCATGTCGAGCAAGATGCCGAAGCGGAAGTCTGTCCGATGGGGATGGGCGGCCCAGTACTGCGAACCGAGACACCAGGTGTACTGCTCTTCGCCACTGAAGGAGGTTTCCCATTCGGGCAGACCGGCATCTTCCGCATCAAAGCAGACAAAGTCGATGCCTATGCTCGGTGTCTGCTCTTGCAGCAGGCGGGCTATCTCTATCATCATGGCAATGCCGCTGGCGCCATCGTTGGCCGCCGGCACAGGGGTATGGTGATTGGCAGGGTTGGGGTCGGCATCTGCCCACGGGCGGCTGTCCCAGTGGCTGCACAGCAGGATGCGCTCCGTCAGCTCGGGCTTATAGGAGGCAATGATGTTGCAGCCCTTATATTTGTGGCCGTTGTAGAGTGTAAACTCAGCCTCCTGGCGGATAACCTCGCACCCTTGTGCCTTGAACGCCTGCTCAATATACTGCGCACATTGCTCATGAGCCTCACTGCCCAAGGTGCGGGGACCGAAGGCACACTGCCGGCGGATGCTTGCCATGGCACTGTCGGCGCTGAAGTCAGGTACCTGCACAGTGTCCTTGGCACCGGAGCCGGCCTCAGCGGCCTTGTTGTTCTTGCAACTGCCAAGCACTATGGCAGCGGCGGCAATAGTTAAGAGGAATATCTTTTTCATAGCATGAATGCTTTTATCCTATACTCTCAGCGCTCCCTGCACCTGCTCCATCACTCTCATGAAGTTGCCGCCCCACAGCTTCTGTATGTCCTGGATGTTGTAACGTCGCTTCAGCAGCTGTCGGGTGAAGTTGATGAGTTCTGAGGCACTGGCCAGTCCCGGCACACCGCCGTCGCCGTCGAAGTCGGTGCCCAGGCCTACGTGGTCGATGCCCATTACCCTGACGGCATGGTCCAGGTGAGCCATGGCATCGAGGATGGTTGCCTCCCCGTCTTTGCGCAGGAAGCTGGCGCAGACGGCGAAAGCCCGTGCGGTGTTCTCGAACACGGGTAATGCGAACATGAACCGTTGGCAAACATATGTCAAGGGTGATCCAAAGCGACAGGCTATTCTCGAAACGGCGCTGGATTGGGTCAGTGATGGTGATATTGACGGCTATATGGCAATGCACCGAAACGATACGTCCATTGACGAGTTGAAGAACCATTTTGATACTGTCATAGACTGGATAGATTCGATTTTCGAGTACACGGGCAGTTATGTCTGTGGGCTTGATTGGGGTAGGCTTTACCGCGAATATCATACACAGGCATATGATAAAGATGCTGTGACAAAGCGCGTTGATGAGTTGCTTGCCGATACTCAGGTGAATGATAAGAGGGGTGTCTTTGAGTACATTCTTGGTGGTGAACAGGATACCGTCCTGCTAAACGTCCGAGTGTTTGACGAGAAGACGAAGAAAGCAGTCTATGATAAGCAGACTAAGGATGCGGTCGCTAAAGATGTATCTAACTGTCCGTTCTGTGCTATCGGTCATAGCAACAACGCAAAACGTATATACAAACTTAATGAGATGGATACCGACCATGTGACTGCATGGAGCAAGGGCGGTTCAACGGATATCTCCAACTGTCAGATGCTTTGCAAGACACATAACAAGGCGAAGGGTAACAGGTGATGGCAAAGCGAAAGAAATTCCAACAGAATGACAATAACCTTGCCATAGCCTACTATCGTTATAGCTCCCATGCTCAGAACGAGGCCAGTATTGACCAGCAACGTGAAGCTGCTGAAAAATATGCTGCTGCTCACGGTTATACCATCATCAAAGAGTATCACGATGAGGCATTGACGGGTAGAGACGATGACCGTCCGCAGTTTCAGCAGATGATATCTGAGATAGGGAAAAAAGTTCGTCCTGCTGTTCTGATTGTTTGGAAGACAGACCGTATAGCAAGGAACCGCGAAGACTCGGCTGTTTACAAAAAGAAAATTCGTGATGCTGGGTGTGCTATCCATTACATTGCCGAAGTGCTCCCTCCTGCTGATGCAGAGGCGGCACTCATGGAAGGCATGATGGAGTCTCTTGCGGAATACTATTCCAAGCAGCTCAGCACCAACATCACCAGAGGAATGAGGTTCAATGCCGAGCACTGTTACTATAACGGACACAAGACGCTTGGCTATAAGCCAGAGGAAGGCAAGAAGCGTAACAAGGCGATTCTGGTTGACCCTGATACTGCTCCCGTGGTACAAAGAATATTCGCTGATTACGAAAGCGGTAAGCCGCTGACGGTGATAATGAATGAACTGAACAATCAGGGGCTTAGAAGTGTCCGTGGTGATAAGTTTACAGTCAACAGTCTGCGCAATATTCTTCATAACGAGATGTACACGGGAGTCTATAAATACGGCGATATTGTTATTGAAGACGGGGTTCCCGCCCTGATAACAAAAGCGCAGTTTGCCAACGTGCAAGAGCGCTTTGCACTGAATAAGCGCAGGGGCTCACAGATAGCAGCGGAAATAGCGGATGAAGATGCTCCGAGATACTGGCTCACTGGAAAGCTGTTTTGTGGATACTGCAAAGAGTCCATGCAGGGTGTATCAGGAACAAGCAAGACAGGTGCGAAGCATTACTACTATTACTGCAAGTCACAGCGTCACGGTAAGTGTAAAAAGAAGCCTATCCGCAAAGCCGTGATAGAGTATCTTGTTCAGAATGCCTTGCGTTTGCTGCTGCGTGATACCGAGAACGTTGCATACCTGGCACATGAAGCTGCGGAGTATTACAAGAGCTACTATGTCGACACAGGATATCTTGAAGGCCTTGAGTCTGAGCTGAAAGCCGTAGATAAGGCTCTGGATAACCTTATAAAGGCACTTGAAAAAGGCTTCTTCGGTGACAGGTTGCAAGAGCGCATGACGGAACTGGAAAATCGGAAGAAAGCCTTGACTGATACAATCGCTGCTGAGCGTATCAGGCGTGAGGCTATTGAAGATGAGCATACTATCTATGCTTATTTCCAGAAGTTCTTGAATGCAAATCTTGATGACCCAGAAGTGCGTGATACAGTGTTGGAAGGTCTTGTGGATAAGATTTTCCTGTATGACGGATACTTCGAGATAACAGGCTTCTACAGTGATGATAGAACCGTTATCGAGTGGGATGAGGTCGAAGACGGACAAATCGAATACAGCGGGTTCATAGAGCCCGCTGATGAGTTCGACGACTTCGCGGTCGGCTCCTCAACAACGGGCGTCGGCTCAGGCTCGGGCTCAACAAATGAAACGGCGACAGCCTCCGAAGCCGGACTCGGTTCGATCGGAAGCGTCGCCGTATTAAATTTTTCGTCGCGAAATTCCTCAACGGCGCCGTAGCTCGTCGAGGCGTAATAATCATCGCGGTCTATAAGTTCAGTTTTTTTTTCCAACTCCGCGTCAATGACCGTGACTTGCTTGCCGAAAATCGCAATCTGGTCGGCGGTAACTTCGATGACGGAGCCGTCGGGCGCGGTGACTTCGCACTTTTCGATGCGCCCGTCGTCGCCGACGTAAATCTCCGTGACCGTGCCCTGAATGATGCCGTTCTTCGTGATCGCCTTGGTGCCAATCACGCGAATGTTCTCGTCAAGCAGGTTCTCGTAATCGCCGGCGTCCTCAAGCTTGAGAATGTTCTCGCTGTGCGTGATGGTGACGGCGTCGGAGCCAATCGCGATGACGGACTCGTAAGGGATCAGTTTGACGCCGCGATACCAATCATCGTCTTCGATGGTAATTGCGGCGACCAGCCCGTTTTTGGTATCGATGAGCAGGGACTTGCTGAGCCCGAGCTCGCGTCCCTCGGTGATGCTGATGACGGGGAGACCCAAAATCTCGATGCTTTTCTTCATGAAGCATTCCTCCAAATGAAAATGGGAGTTACGAAAATCGGAATAAGTCTAGCAAAATAATGCGTTGAAGTCAATCACACGCCCGAAAAAACCGTTTGCTTTTTAAATTCCGCATCAATCTCCGCGCGGAGCTGACGGGAGATTTTACTGAATGGCGTCGACAACACCCGATGTCGAGCCGACACCGATTGAACGGTTCGGAGGTAGGCAAGATTGGAGGCGCACTCCTTTCAAGTCAATCACACGCCCGAAAAAACCGTTTGCTTTTTAAATTCCGCATCGATCTCCGCGCGGAGCTGACGGGAGATTTTACTGAAGGGCGTCGAGAGAACGCGGTGCTTTGCAAGGACCGATTGAACGGTTCGGAGGTAGGCAAGATTGGAGGCGCACTCCTTTCGAGCGTTGTCACTTCGGACGACGGCGGGCAACTTCAACGCCTCCTCGCAAACTTTGATCGCCTTGAAATACGCCGCCTGCTCCTTATAAATCGAGCTGAGATCGATCGCAATGAACGGCGCGTAATCGTCCTCGCGATAGCGCTCGAGCGCGCGCCGATAACAGTAAATCGCCAGTTTGAAGTTGCCGGCATTTTTATTGTCGGCGGCGAACTCGAGAATGTTGTCGAGCGAAATCAGATGCTCCTCGACGGCGCCGATATCCTCTTCGGTGATGCCGAACTCGATCGCCTTGCGCTTGACGGTGGCGCTTTTATCGGTCGCCTCCTCGACGGGCTTATCGGCGGGCTTGACGGATTTTTTTTCGGATTTGGATTTATCGATGGCGGCGGAAATTTTTTCGTTGGCGGTGGCAAGATGCGCCGCCTTTTTTTCCGTGACGGTCGGACGCTTGGGTTTGATGATCGGCTCGCCCGAGACGCTTATCTTCTGCTCGATGACGGAAGGTTTTCGTTCGGAGGGCGAAGAAATTTTTTTATCCGACGCGGGGACGAGTTTTTTATCTTCGGCAATGCGCTGGACGATCGATTGCGCTTGAGCCGCGTCGAAAGTCGGACGCCCGCTGACTTTTTGCGCCTTGAGCTCGGCGACGCGCCGCTTGACAACATCGACCTCCCTTGCCGTCGCCCGTCGACTGACAATCGGCTCATCGATCGGCTCTTCGCGCTGCTCGACGGGCTGATCGGATTCGTGCTCGACGGCGGGCTTGACGGTTACTCGATTGAGCGCGGTCGCAATCAAGGACGCGAGGAGGATCATTCCTGCGATTTTGACGAAAAAAATTTTGTCGATGAACGTTGACGTTCTCAACGCCGCCAGACTGATTCCTATCGACGACACCGCGCAAAGTGCCAGCGATTTATATTTTAATTGCAATCCGAAGTGCGCGGCGACGGCGTGAATGAGCACGATGCTCAGCACCATGACGCTCGGCACGATGAGGACGAATGCCAATAAAATTACCTCCAACGAAAATGATGCGGGAGCCGACGCTCCGATCGGAAAAAATTTTTTCGACGCGCCGATCAAAAAATCCTGCCGTCGATCGCCGCGCGGTGGTCGGATCAAAAATTGTAAAAAAATTTTTTGATCGAAGAAGGGAATTTGAAGGCTATGCAGAATTAAGCAGTTAAAGAACAGCCGACAGGCATTCTGAAGTTCAAATCACAGTTCAATTCAAAGATAGGAGAGTGTTGTTAATGTCAGCAGAAGCAACCGCCGTCATCGAAAACAAAACCGGTATCCATGCACGTCCGGCATCGGTCTTCGTCCAGAAGGCAAGCTCGTTCAAATCCAAAATCCAGATCAAGGCGAAGGGCAAGAGCGTCGATGCGAAGAGCATCCTCATGATCATGAGCATGGGGCTCGTTAAGGGCACCGAGGTTACTCTCGTTGCTGACGGTCCCGACGAGGCGCAGGCTGTTCAGGAGCTCAAGGCGCTCATCGACAGCAAGTTCGGCGAGGAATAATTCTTCGCGGCGATCCTCTGACGAAACGGGCTCATCGACACGTCGATAGCCTGTCGTGCATCAACATTCGGCAATAATATCAGTGTCATAAATGTTCGGAGGGAGGAGGCGTTTTTTCGGCGCCGCCTCCCTTTGCATATTATTGGGGGAAAATTACATGGCAGAGAGTGTCGCCGCCTCTTTCGTTAAACCGCGAAACTTCATCGGCAAGGGTGCCGTTACGGGGATCGGTATCGGTTCCATCGTGCATGTGGTTCCCATCAGCAATTATCTCGATCGTTACGCATCAGGCTCGGCAGCCGACGAGATCAGCATCGCACATGATGCTTTTCGACGTGCGGCAAGCGATCTCGAGTGGCTTATCGACGATCTTAATCGCAATGGTTTGAACAGTGCGGCGGCACATTTCTCCGCTCAGCGTCAACTGATCAAAGATTTCGATGTAAATTCTGCCGTCAACGAGCGGATCGCTAAGAGCTGTTCGGCTCCGAAGGCAGTTTTGTCAGTGCTTGAGAAGTTCGGCAATAAAAATGTCGGCAACCTGCTCGCGCGGTATATTTTCAACATGAAAGATGGAGATAACGGCAGCGATAAAATTATTTTCGCAGGACAGGACATCGAGCCGACGTTGCCGATTATGGTTGCGTCATATCGGATTGCAGGGCTCATTGTCGGTGATGACGTTGCCGACTCTGATCTTGTTGCCGTCGCCAAGCTCCGTGCGATCCCAACGATTGTCAGCGTCGGAAAAAATATCGACATGATAAGTGATGGAGCACCGGCGATCATCGACGGCAGCACAGGCAGTATCTTCGTTAATCCGCTTGACAGCGTTCGTGATGCGTTTGTCGTCAAAATCAAAGAGCAAGACGCGATTAAAATCCGGCAGACGCTCAAGACGACGCCCGTCAAGCAGGGTGTCAAGATTCGCATCGAAAATACAAAATCCGATAAGAAAAACCAGACTCTCAAAGAAAACTTTTTCGTCAATAAGAACGCCTCGCGCAGTGAGGCTCGCAGTTTATTTGATATTATGGGGGAAAAATACATGGCAGAGAAAATGAAGGGTAAAGGCGTTATCGCCGGCGTAGCGGTCGGCAAGATCATGCTCGCGGGTCAGAACCTCGACGGCTATCTCAAAGATTACAAGCCGAAGAAAAAAGCGGACGAGAAGAAAATCGCGGCGGACGCGCTCGTTGCCGTTGCCGCAAAGCTCGTTTCGACGATCGACGATCTCAATAAGAAGGATATGAAAGAGCAGGCGGCGATCCTCGAGGCGCATCGCATGATGGTCGAAGACCCGGCAATGAGCGGCGCGATCGATGAGCAGGTCGACAAATCCGGCTCGGCTCCGCGCGCGGTGCTCGATGCTTACGAGTCGCAGGCTCAGATTTTCGAGCAGATGGAAGATGAATACTTCCGCGGTCGTGCGGTCGACATGCGCGACGTCGGCAAGCGCATTGCGAAGTATATCCTCGGGATCAAAGAGCCGGAGATCGGCGAAGGCAAAGTCATCGTTGCCGGTCAGGAAATCGAGCCGTCGGTTATCGCGGGGCTTCCCTCCGATAAGATTGCGGGCGTTATCCTCGGTCAGGGCTCGACCACTTCTCACGCGATCATCATTGCGAAGACCCGCGCGATCCCCTCGATCGTCGGCGTCGGCGATGCGATCGAGAAGATTGCGGACGGCGATCCCGTCATCATCGACGGCGAGACGGGCGAAATCCTCATTCGTCCGAGCGATGAAGAGCGCGCCGCCTACGATGTCAAGATCAAGAAGCAGGAAGAATTGAAGGCGCACTATGCACAGTTGAGAGCGCTGCCGGCAGTCACCTCCGACGGCGTCAAAGTTGTGCTGGCTTGCAATATCGGCTCGCCGGCTGATGTCGACGCGGCGAAAGACTACGGCGCAGAGGGCGTCGGCTTGTTCCGCTCCGAGTTCGTGTTCATGGGCAAGACCGACATCCCGAAGGAAGAGGATCAATTCAAAGAGTACAAAGCGGCAGTCGAGAAATGCGCGGGACATCTGTGCGTCATCCGCACGATGGACATCGGCGGCGACAAACCGCTGCCCTATATCCAGGTCGGCACGGAAGAAAATCCGTTCCTCGGCTATCGCGCAATCCGCATCAGCCTCCAGCGCCGCGACTTGTTCATGCCGCAATTGAAGGCAATCCTCCGCGCGGGCAAATTCGGTAAAGCGGGTATCATGTTCCCGATGGTCATCAACGTTGCGGAGTTCAAAGCGGCGCAGGCGATGGTCGAAGAGGCGAAGGTTGAGCTCGTGCACGAGGGCAAAGAGTACGGTGACGTCCAGCTCGGCATCATGGTCGAGACTCCGGCGGCGGCGGTTATGACTCCGGTGCTTGCAAAGTACGTTGACTTCTTCAGCATCGGCACGAACGATCTCGTTCAGTACACGCTGGCTGTCGATCGCGGCAACGCTCAAATTTCCTACCTGTACAATCACTTCAACCCGGCGGTGTTGCGTCTGATCAAGCGCACGATCGAGTCGGCGAATAAGGAAGGCAAATGGGCAGGAATGTGCGGTGAGATGGCGTCGGATCCGAATGCGGCGATCCTGCTGATGGCGATGGGCATCAAAGAGTTGTCGATGAGCGCTCCGTCGATCCCGCGCGTCAAAGAGCGGATTCGCGGTATTTCGTCGGCGAAGGCGAAAGAGATTCTCGACAAAGTCATGGAGATGGAAGACGGCGACGAGATCAAAAAGTACCTCGCGACGATCGGCTGATTAATCCGTTAAGGTTTGGAGTTCGGAAAAAAAGTTTTTCATCCCGCCCGCCCACAGAT
>CALGGP010000319.1 GCA_937915885.1 uncultured Selenomonadales bacterium
CTGATCGTGACTGGAGTTCAGACGTGTGCTCTTCCGATCTGCGCCCATTTTTATTTGAAGTCGACGAACTCATTCAGTTTCGCGCCGCCCTTGATCATCGGCTCGACGAAACTCCGCCACACATTCATCACGATCACGCGCGGGTGATCGCCGTCCTCGAGCGCTTTTGAAAACGCATGCGCAAAATCCTCCTGCGTCGACACCACCTCCGCGCGGATTCCGAAACTCTCTGCGTACTTGACATAATCCATCGGATAATCCAATTCGCAAGCGATATATCTTTCGTCGTACATGACTTTCTGCAGTTGACGGATCATTCCAAGGCTGGTGTTGTTGACGATGATTGAAATGATCGGCAGCCCGAGCCGTGCGATTGTATAAAATTCGTTGCCCGTCATTTTGATCCCGCCGTCGCCGCTGATCACTACCACCCGACGCCGATTGCCGAACGCCGTTTGCGCGCCCATCGCCGCCGGCAATCCAAATCCCATCGTCCCGAGCCCGCCGCTCGTCAGCCACGTCCGCGGCTCCTCAATCCGAAGGTGGAGCGCCGCCCACATTTGATGTTGCCCAACGTCGGTGGCGAACGCGAATTTTTTGCCCGCCGTCATCTTCGCGACCTGATTCATCGCCCAAGGCACCGTCAAGCGATCCACATCATAATCGTAGTCGTACTCGTCGAGCCACTCGTCAATTTGCCGCCACCAATCGTCGCGCGTCGATACGCCCTCGCGTTTCATCAACAGCCCGAGGATCGTTTTCATATCGCCGGCAAGCCCGAGGCTGTTGGCAACGTTCTTGTCGATCTCGGCGGGGTCGATGTCGATGTGGATGAACTTCCGATTGCTCGTGTACTTCGACAAATTACCCGTCTGACGATCGCCGAACCGACTACCGATCGCTATCACTAAATCCGCGTTGGCGATCGCATGATTCGCCGCCTTTTTGCCGTGCATGCCCGCAAAGCCGAGATTATGACTGTGCGATCGCGGGACGGCTCCGAGCCCCATCAGCGTTTGCACGACGGGCAGATCGAATTTCTCGACGAACGCCGTAATTTCTCGAGACGCGTTTGCGGCGACCGCTCCGCCGCCGACGATTGCAACGGGGCGTTCCGCGCGGATAATTTCATCATACGCCTCGGCGACGCAGATCAAAAAATCGGGATCGGGTCGACCGATCGAGCGCTCAATCGCCTTCGGCAATCGGTAATCCACTTCGGCGAAGAATAAATCGCGCGGGATATCGACGAGCACCGGACCGCGCCGTCCGCTCGTCGCGATCTCGAACGCCTGACGGATCGTCGGCACGAGCAGACGCGCGTCTTTGACTTTGAAATTGTGTTTGGTGACGGGCATCGTGATATCGAGAATGTCCGTCTCTTGAAAGGCGTCGCGCCCGAGTAAATTCGTGTCGACTTGACCCGTGATCGCGACGATCGGGATCGAATCCATGAACGCGGTCGCAATCCCAGTGACTAAATTCGTCGCGCCCGGTCCCGACGTGGCGATGCACACTCCGACCTTGCCGCTCGCTCGAGCATAGCCGTCGGCGGCATGCGCGGCGTTTTGTTCGTGCGTCACCAAAATTTGATTGATCGATCGATCGTCGTAGAGCGCGTCGTAGAGCGGCAGAATCATTCCGCCGGGATATCCGAAAATCGTATCGACGCCCTGCTCCTTCAAACATTCGACGACCGCCTTTGCTCCTCGCATTAAATCACTCCTTCGATTTTTGCCAAGGGAAGTTGAATACGTCCTTGACGTTGATGATGAGATCGGGCACGATCGACACCTTGATCTCGTATTTGATCTCGGCAAGCTCCTCGGCGTCCATCTCCGCAAGCTCCGTTTCGGACGGCGCTTGATACACTCCGTCGAGCTCATATCGATTGTCGATCAGATGATATACAGTGACGCTCATATTTCGACAATCGACGATCCAATATTCCTTTACGCCGTTGCGCTCGTAGATATTTTTTTTGATGCCGAGATCGTTTTTCATGGTCGAGCGCGACAGAATCTCGACGACGAGATCGGGCGCACCGAAAAATTTTTTATCTCCAAAAACATAGGCGAAGCGGCTGACGATGACGCTGACATCGGGGCGGAACGTGTTGTTGTCGTCGATCTTCACGTCGACGTCCTGAAGGGCGACGCCATTCATGTGCTCTCTGAGGTACTGATTAAACAGGAAACACAAACTGAAACTGACAAAGTTGTGTTCGTTGGTCGCCGACGCCGCCATGCATTTCACTCCTTCAATGATCTCGTAATCTTTTTCGGGCTCAACGTAATTAAAAGCCGCATCCAACATCGCGATCACTCCTTTCAATGGACTTTCCACCACGTTTTGAACACGCGATGAATATTGACGTTGAGATCGGGCAGAATCGAAACGGCGATCTCCGTTTTGACTTCGGCGCGCTCGTAATCCTCCAGCGCCGCGAGCTCGTTTTCGTCGTAATCGTGATACACGTCGTCGAGTTCATAGGCGCCGTCAATCAGCTTATGGACGAAAATATTTTTCGCCTTCCAATCGACAATCCAATATTCCTTGACGCCGCTGCGCTCATAAATTTTTTTCTTCTGATCGAAATCGCGTTTGGCGGTCGACGGCGACAGAATTTCGACGACCAGATCGGGAGCGCCATGAATTTTTCCGTCGGCTCCGAGCTTGTCGAGATCGCAAACGACGCTCAAATCGGGGCGAAACGTATTGTCGTCGCTCAGACAAACGTCTACATCCTGAAACGCTGCACCGTTCCGATGCTCCTCAAAGTAATTGTTGAAGAACATGAAAAATCTTCCCGCAACAAAATTATGCTCATAAACCGCCGCTGCCGCCATGCATTTCACTCCTTCGATGATCTCATATCGATCGTTGGGCTCAACATAAATTTCTTCCAACATCCGCGCTCACTCCTTCCGCTCCCACCAAACATTGAACACGTCTCTGATATCGACGCTCAGCCCGTCGAAAATCGAAACTTTGATATCGTACTTGACTTCGGCGCGCTCCTCTTCGCTCATCGCCGCGAGTTCTCTGTCAGAAAACAATCGATAAACATCGTCGAGCTCATAACGCCCGTCGATCAGATGATACACATCGATGCGTTTCGACCATTGATCGACGATCCAATATTCCTTGACGCCGTTGCGCTCATAGATATTTTTTTTGACGCCGAGATCATTTTTCATGGTCGAGCGCGAAAGAATTTCGACGGCGAGCGCGGGCACGACGGGGGTATTTTCACCGCTTTCAATCCATGAAAAATCGTCGATGATGCAGACGTCCGGTCGAAAGAGATTGCCGTCGGGCAGATGCACGTCGATATCATAAATGGCAACTCCGTTTCGATGCTCCCAAAAATAACTGTTGAAAATACTGATCAATCGTCCGGCGAAAAAATTGTGATCGAAAGACGCCTCTGACATAGTGATCAATCCTTCCGCTCAATTGCCCCACCACCACCGAAAAATGTTTTTAACGTTGATGGTAAGGTCGGGCACAATCGACACCTTGATCTCGGTCTTCACCGCCGCCCGTTCCTCGTCGTCCAACTCCTCGAGCGCCTCTGATGTATAGTCGCGATACACCTCGTCAAGCTCAAATCGACCGTCAATCAGATGATATACCTCGATCGTCTTGAGAATCGGCTCGACGATCCAGTACTCGCGAGTACCGTTGCTCTCATAAATATTCATCTTCGCCCCGCGATCACGTTTCGCTGTCGACGGCGAGAGTACTTCGACCGCCAGATCAGGGACGCCGAAGAGCGCCTTATCAATCTGAACGATGAGCGGATTGCACACCACCGACAGATCGGGGCGAATGACGTTGTTTTTGTCGAGCCGAATCTCGATGTTGTCGGTGAACACTCCGATGCTGTTCGGGTGCTCGTCAGCGTACTTCGCAAAAGCCAAAAACAGTCGATTGATAATCGTCCCGTGGTTGGGGCTGGCTGCAGGCGCCATGTATTTCACTCCCTCAATGATCTCGTAATCCTCTTCGGGCTCAACGTAATTCAAAGCCGCCTCCGACATATCAATCGCTCCTTTCAACCGAACGAAAACGTCCCGTCCGAGTTCACCGCCCCGATGTGGCTGTGCATATCGCTCATTGCGCGCGGCTCGTCGAATTGAATTCCGTTCGGATCGGTCATTATCCACCAGCCCGTTTCGTCCGACGCGCCCTCGAGATCGCGCAATTGCTTAAACGTATACGGCAGCCGATCATAAATTTCCAACTCGCCGTCGAGCTTGAAAACCGTCAAACATTCGCCGTCGACCGCGCTGAACCCGTCCTGCCGCGCAAACCCGTCCACATACAAATAATTGTGCCCGTCTGCAGTGTGCACATACGTCGGCATTTTCGGATTGGAGATCGCCGCCGTCACTTCCCGCCCGTCGAGCATCACCGTGCACGTTTCTTGATTGTCATTGACATAGATCGTCGCGCGCCGCCCGTTGAGCTCAAGTGCAATCGGATGATAAAAATCCAGCGTCTGTGCAAATGCTTTCGGCGCTTGACGATATTTCGCCTTGAACAGCGACGGCTGCTCCGAAAACAGGATCGTCGTCACCATCATGCCCGACGCATACGGCGCAATCGCATACGGATTGAATATGAACGTCACGCCGCGCGGCTCGATCACAAAATTAATCGTGTCCTCCGCCACCAACTCTATCATTTTCTCGTCAAGATTTTCATAGAATCCGCGTTCGTCATACTCCGCGCGGAGCTGCTCCAGGATCGTCGTCACCAATCCGTCCGCGTTGGTGCAAATGTCCGAGATCGTCAAACGCTTGCCGGTCTCAACGTCGAAATTCACGCCAACCCAACCGTACATCCCGTGCGCGCCGCCGAGATAATCCGCGCCGTCGTCGAGAACGCTGAACACAATCGAGTCCGCCCGCCGAACAATCAGATCGTTGTTGGAGTAATAGGCATGAAAATATTCCCGCATATTACTGCGCTGCTCCCGCGCTTGAGCTGTGCTGCGCTCCCGCATCGTCATTGCCTGACGCGTCAACGCGGTGTTGTATTCGGCGAGCGCCCGCGCCAATTTCGGATATTGCGCCTTCAAATCATTCGGGAGCGTCAACGTTGCGTATTGTTGATTGAGGAGCGGAACGTTATCATCGTCGAATGTCGTGCGCGAAAATATTTGTTTTGCAAAGCCGCCGATCGGTCGAACGTCTTTTGCCTCCGCGCCGACGCTCATCAGCACGATCAACAGCGCCGCCAACAAAAATTTTAATCTGCCCATGATCAATCTCCTTTTAATCTCGACGGTTTTTTTAGGGCGCCGCCGGCGCTCCCACCCGTCGAGGTCGGCGCCCAAATTAGCCCGTGGTTCCCACCCCGCGCCGGCGGCGCCTCCTTTTTTCCGTCACTCCGTCGCCCGAAGCGCGGTTCTGCAGGGAACATGGGGCGGGCGGGAAAATATTTTTCCGTTGCCCCGCGCTGTCGGCGCACCCGCTTAAATCGAAAAAACTTTTACAGCCGCTCGATAATTTTTTCGGTGATCTCGACCGTGCCGAGCTTCTTCATGCCGTCCGCATAAATGTCCGCCGTCCGATATCCGTCCGCCAGCGTCCGCTCCACCGCACTCTCGATCGCCCGCGCCGCCGTTTCTTCCTTCAACGAATATCTCAACAGCATTGCCGCCGATAAGATCGTCCCCATCGGGTTTGCAATGTTTTTGCCCGCTATGTCCGGCGCCGAACCGTGGATTGGCTCGTAAAGGCTCGTCAGCTCTCCTATCGACGCCGACGGCATCAGCCCGATCGACCCGCCTATCACCGCCGCCTCGTCCGATAATATGTCGCCGAATAAATTCCCCGTCACTATCACGTCAAATTGTTTCGGATTGACGGCAAGTTGCATCGCGCAGTTGTCCACGTACAAATGATTCAGCTCCACGTCCGCATACTCCGCGCGGAGCGTCTCGACCGTCCGTCGCCACAATCGGCTCGTCGCCAGCACATTTGCCTTGTCGACCGACGTCAATTTTTTTCCACGCAGCCGCGCCGTCTCGAACGCCAACTTCGTGATCCGCTCGACTTCCGGCACCGAATAATTTTCCAAGTCCCAAGCCCGCTCGACACCGTCTTTTATCTCCGACTCGCATCGATCGCCGAAATATATTCCGCCGACCAGCTCCCGCACGATCACCAAGTCGACGCCCGCAACGAGATCATGCTTGAGCGGCGAATTGTCGGCAAGCACGTCGAACACTTTGACCGGTCGAAGATTGGCGTAGAGCCCGAGACCTTTGCGCAACCCGAGGATCGCCTTTTCGGGACGGAGCTTGGCGTCAACGTTATCCCACTTCGTGCCCCCGACGGCTCCGAATAAAACTGCGTCGGCAGCCTTGCACGCGTCGAGCGTCGAGGTCGGCAGCGGAGTGCCGTGCTTGTCGTAGGCGGTGCCGCCAGCGTCGTGCGTCTCGTACTCGAGCTCGAGCGAAAATTTTTTGTCGACCGCCTTCAACACTTCGACCGCGCTATCGGTGATCTCGCGTCCGATCCCGTCGCCCGGGATCACTACAATTTTTTTCATGTGATCAGCCTCCGTCAATTGTTTCAAACCAATTCTAATCGATCAAAAAAAAAATGGCAACGGTAATGTGCCACGCGCTTTTGGCGCAAAAAAAATCAGCCTCCGCTGAAAAATCTATGGACAATCTTATTTTACTGTGCTAGAATTTGTGTCGGACGGCGATCGAAGCCGGCTTCCTCCCCGATGAAGGGAGGTGATCCCATGAAGCGCAACTACGGTAAATGGTCATTCGTGATCAGCGTAGCCCGACTGATTGGTGAGATCGCGAGCGAGCTCTACCACTTCATTTTCGACGATTGAGCTTCAGCGAGAGCCGGTTAACCGCAAATTAATCGGCTTCCCAAAACTTTAGAATCAGATACTATACCGAGATACTTGGAAAGGAAGTCGGCAGCAAGTCTGATCGGCGTCTTTTTTTTCGCCCACAAATTTTTCATGGACAAATCGTTTTTCATCTGTTAGAATTGGCGTTGACGGCGATCGAAGCCGACTTCCTCCCCGACGAAGGGAGGTGATAACGTGACAATGTACCAGAAGATCTCCCTCGCCATCTCCATTGCGAGCCTGATCACGTCCGTCATCGGTTTGTTTAAATAAATCGGCAAGTCGGCTAATTAGCCTTTAGCCCGACGCCCCTACAGATATAGTATCATCGAGGGGGAAGTCGGCAGCAAGTTCGGTCGTCGTCTTTTTTTCGTCCACAAATTTTTTATGGACAAATCGTTTTTTATCTGTTAGAATTGGCAACGGCGGCGATCGAAAGCCGGCTTCCTCCCAGACGAAGGGAGGTGATAGCATGACGACGTATCAGAAAATCACCATCGCCCTCGGTATCGCGAACGTGATCATCGCTATCATTGGACTGCTCAAGTAGCATCCGACAAGTCGGCTAGCTCCAACTAGACGGCTTCAAAACCTAGAAAATATTATCTTCGAGGAAGTCGGCTGCAGGTTCGGTCGTCGCTTTTTCCTATGTCCACAATCTGATTCTATCAGACTAAATCGACGGCGTCAACTAAAATTTTTTTCTCGCCTGCTCCCGTCCTTCGGGGCAACGAGTAGGGGGCGCCGCCGTCGCGCCCACCCCCCGAGTGCGGCGCCCGACTTAGCCCGTGGTTCCCACCCTCGCGCCGGCGGCGCCAAAATCTTTCGGGCGGGCGAAAAACATTCTTCGAGCGGCGCGCCCCCGTCGTCCGCTGCGCCCACCCTCGGAGTACGACGCCCGAATTAGCCCGTGGTTCCCACCCTCGCGCCGGCGGCGCCAAAATCTTTCGGGCGGGCG
>CALGGP010000320.1 GCA_937915885.1 uncultured Selenomonadales bacterium
GGGTGGGTGGGCGAAAAAAATTTTTTCCGTTACTCCTTCGATCTACGGGCGGGAAAAATTATTCTGTGCGAATCAGTTCCGACTTCGACGCCGCCAGCGACGCGTCATATACATAAACATCAACGTACTCGCGATAGAGCGGATATCCGTTGCGTACCACGCCCGGGCGTCGGCTCTTCGCTATCGTGTTGTGCATCGTCGGATCGCCCGTCGCTATCGTGTTGATCAACTTCGTCATCAACGGCTTGCGCGGCTCCCCGACGTGACTTACCGACAGCTCCGCTCCGTAGTCCGCCAATATATCTTCGAGCTGATCGAACATCAATTGCAGCGTCCGACGGACATTGTCCGACAAATTTTCTTCGCCGAGCAGCCGTCGATACTCCACACACACCGCCGCGATTTCTTTCAACAGCGGAGTAAATTGTTCGCCGCGTTGTTGCTCCTTGAGCGCCTCGAGCTCGTGATACATTCCCTGCCGCACCTGATTTTGAAAGTTGACGTTCTCGCGCAGCGCCTGAGTGAGCAGTCGAGCATTTTTTTCTTCCTGATCGATCAGCTGCCCCAACACGGCGGATAATTTTTTGATCTCTCGTCGCGTCGATGATTTTTCGGGCTCGAGCGGCTCGGAATTATTTTCCGTCTCGATTTGCATGTCCGTGCCCATTGGCAATCCCCCTTGAGATGTTATCATTCATAATACTATCATTTTGGCGCGCGACTGTAAAGTTTTTCGTTTCAAAACCGAGCGCGATGTGCTACAATTAATTGACTTCAACAGTCGATCAAAACTTGGGAGGGTTTTTGATGAGAATGAAAAAATTATTGGCGGCGGCGTTGACGGCGGGCGTGCTGTTGGTGCCGGCGATGAGCTCCGCGCGGTCGTTGCCGATCGAGGCGCCGTCGAAAAAACACGCGACGCAAAATTATTTCGTGCCGTCGAATTTCGTCAACGGCGCCTATGATCTCAATCTCAACGCCAACGAATATAAGGAGTACTCGATGAAGTGCGGCAGTCAGGTCGTCAACTTCGTCGCCTACGAAAATATTGTTTACGTCAAAAATCCGAAAGACGTTGCGCATCAGATGTTGAACATTTACATTCCGAAGGCGTATCTGGACGGTCGGACGGTGAACGGCTATTCGGCGAAGCAGGCTCCGATTTTCATGCCCAACGGCGTGGGCGGATATATGCCGGGCGAAATTTTGAAGCCGCGCGAGAATGATCATCGCAACGGCGGACCGAACGCAACGTTGGTGGCGCTGTCGAGGGGTTGTGTGGTGGTGGCTCCCGCGATTCGCGGTCGGACGACGGTTGCCGACGGAGTGTATGTCGGCAAGGCTCCCGCGTTCATCGTCGACTACAAAGCGGCGGTCGCCTACGTCAGAGAGAATCGGGATAATTTGCCGGCGGGCGATCCCGAAAAAATCATATCGAACGGGACGAGCGCGGGCGGAGCGTTGAGCGCGTTGTTGGCGACGACGGGCAACGATCCGGATTATGCGCCGTATTTGCAGGAGATTGGAGCGGCGTCGGCGGCGGACGACATTTTTGCGGCGAGCATCTATTGTCCGATCACGAATCTCGATCATGCGGACGGCGCGTATGAATGGATTTTCAACGGGACGAACGAATATTATTCGACGCGGGAACCGATCCTCGGTCAAGCGAATCGCATGGAAGCGGAATCGATCACGACGAAAGTCAAGAGCAAGGTGAAGAAAGAGATCGGCGACTTCCTCGGCACCAAGCAAGACGCGGCGGAGGTTCCGACGTCGCAAAAGATGACGCAGGCGGAGATCGACATCTCGAATATCCTCAAGAGTGAGTTTAACGAGTACGTCAACGATCTCGATCTGCATGACGAGACGGGGATGTCGTTGACGCTCGACGACAAGGGCAACGGCACGTTTAAGAGCTATATCAAGCGGAAATACATTGAGTCGGCGCAAGAGGCGCTCGACAACGGAGCGGATTTGAGCGGCGTTGAGTGGTTGACGATCAAAGGCAAGAAAGTGACGGACGCTGATCTGTCGAAATATCCGGCGTATGTGACGCGAATGAAGGCGGCGCCGGCGTTCGACAAACTTGATCTCAACAATCCGTCGCCGGAGAATGACGAGTTCGGGACGGAAAAAAATATTCCGCAGCACTTTACGATGACGGCGAAACGATATGAGACTTCGCTCGGGGCGATGGCGGACGCGGACGCGATCAAGATGATGAATCCGATGAATTATATCGGGGGCAACGCGAGGGTGGCGGAGCATTTCCGCATTCGTCATGGGGCGGCGGATCGTGATACGTCGTTGGCGATCCCTGCGATCCTTGCGTTGAAGTTGCAATCGCGCGGTGCTGATGTAGATTTCTTTGCGCCGTGGGATGTCGGGCATGCGGGCGATTACGATCTCGAGGAGCTGTTCAATTGGATCGACTTCATTTGCAAAAAGGATCCGACCGTGCCGATCGTCCGATAGTTTTTTCCGCCCGTGAAAGACGCTGCCTTCAACCGTTTGGGGCGACGGAGTGACGGAAAAAATTTTTT
>CALGGP010000321.1 GCA_937915885.1 uncultured Selenomonadales bacterium
CGCTCCTGCTTGGCATAATCCACGCCCAAACTCTGCAGCTTATGCTTGACCGTCATGATCGGGTGAGACAACAGCATCTTGCGTTGCGACGATCTCATCACCTCAAGGAAGTCTCGCGTCGGCACCTCTCCAAAGCATGGCGTCTCGCACCGATCGCATATCGGTTTCGTGATCCCGTACGGGCATCGACTGATCTTCATGAACACCGTCGTCAACAGCGCCGTGCACTTCGGACAGAGTTTGTCGCCCTCGGTATGATGGTTCGCTCGGCAGTACACTTCGAACGTCTTGCGGATGTTCTCCTTCTCCTTCGGCACGTTGTTGACCTGCTCGGGCGGCTTGCGCTTCGGCAGCAAACTTTTTATCTTATCAAGAAGTCCCATAATGCTCTCCTTTGTCATTGATGTTTTACACGTCTTTATCATAAACCAAATTCACGGCAAGCGCAATGTTTTTGCCGTCGAGAGGATCGCCATGAAACATTTAAAACTCTCAGCGTGTTGGATCGTCCGAAACGAGCAGGACGATCTTCAGCGTTCGATCGACAGCGTCAAGGGGCAGGTCGATGAACTGATCGCGGTCGACACCGGTTCGACCGATCGCACCGTCGAGATCGCTCAACGTGCGGGCGCCGACGTATTTCATTTCGATTGGATCGATGATTTTTCGGCGCCGAGAAATTATGCGATCGAGCGGGCGACGGGCGATTGGATCATTTTCCCGGACGCCGACGAGTATTTTATCGAGCCCGAGAAAATTCGTCGAACGGTGGAGGAGTTTGCGATCAAGGACGCGATCTTGATCCCGCGCATCAACATCGATCTCGAGCGCGCGAAGTACTGGATCGGCGTCGGCGCCCAGCCCACCGATACCGTCCGCGCCCTGCTTAAGAAGGGCGGAGTCCTGTAATCATGGTTGAATTGGTGAAGTATATCGCCCAGGCCCTGGTGGAAAAGCCGGAGGCCGTGGATGTCCGCGAGGTCGAAAACGAGGACAGCATCGTCATCGAGCTGCGCGTCGACCCCGACGACATGGGCAAGGTCATCGGCAAGCAGGGCCGCATCGCCAAGGCGATCCGCACTGTGGTCAAGGCCGCTTCCGTCAAGGCGGAAAAGCCCGTTTTCGTGGAAATCATCTGAATCCGTATTTCTGACAAGCCGTGGCCGCGACCACGGCTTTCGTTCGATTTTTGACGGGAGAGCGTTCGCATGAAATTCGTGACCTTTAACCTCAGATACGACAACGACGGCGACGGGGAGAACCGTTTCCTCTTCCGGAAGGGCATGATCCTCGACCGGATCGGCGCCGAACAGCCGGATGTCATCGGCTTTCAGGAAGTGCTCCCTCACATGGGCGACTTTCTCAAAAAGCACCTCGGCGATTATCTCTGTGTCGGCTGCGGCCGGGGCGTCCGCTACGACGGCGAGAACAACATGATCGCCTTCCGCAAGGACGCGTTCGAGCTCATGTCCCTTGAGACGTTCTGGCTCTCCGAGACGCCGGAGGAGCCCGGCAGCCGCTACCCCGGCCAGTCCGACTGTCCCCGGGTGTGCACGGCGCTGACGCTTCGTCCGCTGG
>CALGGP010000322.1 GCA_937915885.1 uncultured Selenomonadales bacterium
CGCCCACCCTCTGAAGGGCTGAGCCCTTCGACCCAAGAGCGAGAAGAGGGCGCCGCCGGCGCGAGGGTGGGAACCGCTGTCATAATTGGGGCGCTGCAATCGGAGGGTGGGCGCGACGGCGGCGCCCCATAAAAACTTTCGGGAGAAAATCAGCCCAACTTTTGAGCGAGCATCTGATTGACGAGTTGCGGATTGGCTTTACCCTTCGTCGCCTTCATGATCTGACCGACCAGCGCGCCGATCGCCTTCTTTTTGCCCGATTTATATTCCGCGACCGCCTTCGGATTTTTGGCGATCACATCATCGACAACGCCCTCGATCGCCGACGTGTCCGTGATCTGCACCAGCCCTTTGTCGGCAACAATTTTATCGGGCGCGTCTTTCGACTTCCACATCTCCACGAACACCGTCTTTGCGATCTTGCCGCTGATCGTTCCTTTGTCGATCAACGCGATCATCTGCGCCAACCGTTTTGCCTCGACGGGCGACTGTTCGATCGTCAAACCGTCCGCATTGAGATTCTTCGACAGATCGCCCATGATCCAATTGGCGGCGATCTTCGGATCGGCTCCTTCGTCGACGACCGCATCAAAATACTCTGCCATTGCTCGCGACGACGTGATGATCCCCGCGTCATACTCCGACAATCCGAATGAATTTATCAGCCGTTGACGACGCGCATCGGGCAGTTCCGGCAACGATCGACGAAATTCTTCAATCTCCTCGGCGGACGTGATGATCGGCGGCAGATCGGGCTCGGGCATGTATCGATAATCATGCGCTTCTTCCTTCGACCGCATTGATTGAGTGATCCCGCGCTCGGGATTCCACGTCCGAGTCTCTTGCACGATCTTGCCGCCTTCATCGAGCACTTCAGCCTGCCGCTCGATCTCGTAATTGATCGCGTCCTCGAGCGCCTTGAATGAATTTATATTTTTCATCTCCGTCCGCGTGCCGAGCGTCGTCGAGCCGACGGGGCGCAACGAAACGTT
Organism: uncultured Selenomonadales bacterium; assembly: GCA_937915885.1. GTDB lineage: Bacteria > Bacillota > Negativicutes > Selenomonadales > Selenomonadaceae > Quinella. The sequence goes on from CALGGP010000322.1 coordinate 993, forward strand.
GATATCCGCGCGGAGATTGCCTTCTTCCATGCGGCAATTCGACACGTCAATATACTCGAGGATCGATTTAATTTTTTCCATGTACGCGCGGGCTTCGGCGGCGGAACTCATATCGGGCTCCGACACGATCTCAATCAGCGGCACGCCCGTCCGATTGTAATCTACATTCGACGAGTCGGAATCTTTGATCGTCGTCCCAGAGTGCACCAGCTTGCCGGCGTCTTCTTCCATGTGTATTCGAGTGAGACGCACGCGTTTGTGTTGACCGTCAACGTCGATATCGACCCAACCGTGCTCGGCAATCGGCAACTCATATTGCGACGTCTGCCAATTCTTGGGCAGGTCGGGATAATAATAATTCTTCCGATCGAATTTGCTGTATTGATTGATGGTACAATTGGTGGCGAGACCGGCTTTGATGGCGAACTCGACGACGCGCCGATTGATCGTCGGCAGCACGCCTGGCAGTCCCAAGCAAACGGGGCAGACGTGAGTATTTTGTTCGGCGCCGAAAGTCGTAGCACAGCCGCAAAAAATTTTTGTGTTCGTCTTCAGTTCGCTGTGAATCTCCAATCCGATTACCGCTTCATAATCCAATGTGCATCACTCTCTTTCTTTGATTCCGCCAACTATCATGGGGCGCCGCCGACGCTCCCACCCGTCGAGCGCGGCGCCCAACGGAGGTAGGCATGCCCACCCCGCGTCGTCGGCGCCCTTCAATTCCTAATTCCGCATTCCTAATTCCTAATTAAAAAAAATCGCCCGACCTTCCGTCGAGCCCCCGATCTATTTCAATCAAATTATTTTCGATGATGGCTCCCCGGACTGGACTCGAACCAGTGACTCCCTGATTAACAGTCAGGTGCTCTACCGACTGAGCTACCGAGGAATTTGTCTTTCAACGCCGCGAATTGTATCAAACCGCCGCGCCCTTGTCAATCACTTTTTTGATCATAAAAATCGATCGCCTTTCGACAAAAACGTTGCGTCCCCGATCCCAAAAATGATTTATCATGTTACGATCCAAAAAATTTTTGAGGACTGTCGTTATGAGCATCAAACTGAAATTTTTAATCCTCGCCGCCGTCGTCAGCATCATTCTCGGCGCCGTCTCCATCATCGGCTACACCACCGCCCACTCCAATCTCAATCAGAGCATCGAAAAAGAAATTCTCGCCACCGTCGAAGTCCAAGGCAACTCTCTCGACGGTTGGCTCCGCGAAAAATCCGCGCCCGCCGTCAACGCCGCCAACCTCATGGCTCGTTTCAACAACGGCGCGCTCGATCATCAAACAATGCAATCGATGATGCAACTCGCCGCCGACGATGACGATATCATGGCGCTCACCAATTGCGACGAGACCGGCGTCGTCGTTTCGGACACCGCCGATTACACCGGCAAGCTCGAGATTCGCAACCGCGATTGGTACAAGCGCGTCAAATCCGAGGGCTCTTTAATTTTCACCGACGTTTATAAGGACGCCACCAACGGCAAGCTCGTCGTCAGCGCCGCCGCCCCCTATTACGTCAACAATCAATTTCGCGGCGCCGTTTGCGACGATATCACCGTTGACATTCTCGACGGGATCGCGGCGACGATCAATTATCGCGGCGCGGGCAAGGGCATGATCATTGCCGCCGACGGGACGATCATCGCGTCCGCCGAGCCCGCCGACAACATGCAGAATATCAATCAAACCGCCGCGCTCAAGGATCACTTTCAACAGATGCTCACTCAACCCGACGGATTTTTTTTGATCGACGACGATAAAAATGTTTTCGCTTATACGACCGTCAAGAGCACCGGCTGGCTGGTCGGCATTTTGGTTCCGACGGAGATCGTTTTCGCATCGATCGATCACTTGAGGCTCGTCTATACCGCGCTGACGATCGCGACGATCTTCGGCGTCTTTTTGATTGTCGGATTCAGTCTTCGATTCTCGACCCGCATCATCAATAACATCGTCGACATTAAAAATCACGCCGACGAGCTTGCGCGCGGCAACTTCCGCATACAAAATCTCCGCGCGGACGGTAAAGACGAGTTCGGCGATCTCTCGCGCGCCTTTAACAAGATGACGCACGATATCAGAGCGCTCGTCCAAAAAGTTTCGTCGAACGCCGAGCAGGTTGCCGCCTCGAGCGAAGAGTTGACTGCCGGCGCTCAACAGTCCGCCGACGCCGCCAATCACATTGCCGAAGTCGCCGTCAAAGTTTCGGACGACATGGAAGAACAATTCAAGGGCATCGCGGAGGCGAAGCGCGACGTCAACGCGGTGCACTCCGACGTGACGATGATATTAGAAAAATCTCGACGGGTGGCGGAGAATACAATTCAAACCGCCGACGCCGCACAGGAAGGCGCCGATCTCATGAACCGCGCGGTCGAGCAGATGACCAACATCGAAAAGAGTGTGTCGGAGTCGGCGGCGGTCGTCGAGCAGCTCGGGCATAACTCTCAACAGATCAATCAAATCGTCGAGACGATTGCGGCGATCGCCGATCAAACAAATTTGTTGGCGCTCAACGCGGCGATCGAGGCGGCGCGCGCCGGTGAAAGCGGCAAGGGCTTTGCGGTGGTGGCGGGCGAAGTCGGCAAATTGGCGATGAGTTCTCAAGAGGCGGTCGAGCAGATCAAGGAACGGATCAAAAAAATTCTCGAGGACACGTCGCGAGCGGTGACGGCGATCGAGGGCGGCAGTGACGACGTAAAGTCGGGCGCGGAATCGATCCTACGCGTGGGCGGTCAGTTCTCGAAAATCATAGAGATGGTGCGCGAGAATAAAAATGAGATGAACGACATCAACATTTCGATGCAGGAAGTGTATATCGGGGCGAGTTACATGGTGAAGTTGGTGGAGACGATCGAAAAAGTCAGTCGCGAGACGCGGGAAAATACGCAGACGATCGAGTCGTTGATCGAGGAGCAATCGGCGTCGACGGAAGAAATAGCGGCGGGCTCGAGATCGTTGTCGGACGTGGCGTCGGCACTTCAGAACGAGACCGAAAAATTTAGTGTCTGATGATCATGGGGGCGCCGTCGACGCTCCCGCCCCCCAATGACGGCGCCCGACAGTGGAAGCGGTCCCCACCCGCGTCAACGGCGCCCCCGACCAACCATTGTCGTCGGCGTCGACCAATCGTTGTCGACGGCACCCGCCCGTTTCGGCGTCGCCCGACCGTTGTCGTCGACCAACCGTTATCGACGGCGCCCGCCTGCCTCCGTCGACGGCGCCCCCCGTTTCGTCGGCGACCTTCCAATTATCGACGGGTCCCGCACAATCGTCGACGGCGCCCGCCTGTTGTAGGCGGTAACGCCCCATAAAAATAAAAGGCGTCGGCTGTTTCGCCCCGCCCACTCTCGACGGCTTCACTGCCACAATTGGGGCGCCGCCGGCGCGGATGGGAACCGATTTTTAATTCCTAATTCCGCATTCATAATTCCTAATTGCTTTTCGGCGACGCACACAAAAAATTTTTTTCATCGGCTCCGCGCGGAGCCTCTTTTTTTTATTCCGCCGCCTCTTTTTTTTATCCCATTGACATGCGAAAGATTTTCAAAGATAATAACCGCATGTGTCTTTTGATAAAATCGGAAAGGAGAATGTTATGCATCAAATTTTGTCAACGCTCCAACTCGACGGCACCGTCAAAGAGATCGCCGACGCCTTCAAACTCCGACGCGAGACCCTCGTCTACGGCGTGAGCGACTCCCAAAAGACGGCAATCTTCGCCGCCGCCTACTCGTCCAACCCCAAGCCCGCAATCATCATCGTCCCCAATCGCGACGCGCTCAACCTCTGGTTCGATGATCTTGCCGCGCTCCTGCCCGACGTTGACGTGATCGAATACCCCGAAGTCGATCTGATCGACGTGCACGCCGCCGTTAAATCGCTCGAAAGGATTGCGCGGCGCATGTCAATCCTCGAAAGATTACTCAACGGCGAGAAAATGATCGTGATGGCAACGGCGCAGGCGGCAATCAAAAAATCGGTGTCGCGGACGTATTTCGTCAGTTCTCAATTAAAAATCAGCCTCGACGACTCGTTTCAACGCGAGCGCCTGTTCGATAAACTGATCGATTTCGGCTACGAGCGGACGGACGAAGTCGAGAGCCCGGGGCAATTCACGGCGCGCGGAGGCATCGTCGACGTTTACCCGCTCAATGCGAAGGCGCCGGTGCGTATCGAGTTCTTTGACGACAAGATTGACTCGATGCGCGAATACGATCTCAACACAAAGCGGTCGATCGAAAACATCACGTCGACCTCGATAATGCCGGTGAATTTCGAGACGGGCAGAAACAATTCCGAGCCGATAATGACGTTCCTCGACGGCGGCTTGACGGTGTTCGACGAGCCGAATCGGATCATCGAAGTGATACGCAACATCATCCGCGAAAATCCCGATATCAAGCGGAAAATCTTTTCGTTCGAGAGCCTGATCGAAGCGGGGCGCGAACGGAGCACGGTGATTTACCTGTCGATGATGCTGAAGAAGGTGCGCGGCGCGCAAATCAAATCGACGATCGGCTTGACGGCGATGAATTTGACGACGTTTCAGGATCAAACGGAGCTGTTCATCGACGACATCAAAAATCGGCTGGCGCGGCATCAGCGGATTTTTATTTTATCGCCCCTGGAACGAAAGACGGACGCGATAAAAAATTTATTCGACGAGAACAAAATAAAATTCATCGACCGCCCGACGGAGCTCGGCGGCGATCAAATCGTGCTGCTCAAGGGGCAATTGACAAACGGCTTTGAATTGCCGACGGCGCGGCTGTGCATATTCACGGAGCGAGAGATATTCGGTCGGCAAAAGCGGCGGCTCGAGCGGCGCGTTCGACAATCGGGCGGCGAGCGCATCAGGCATTTTCGCGACATTCGACCGGGAGATTACGTCGTGCACACGAGCCACGGGATCGGCAAATACGTGGGCGTCGAGACGCTGGAGGTCGGCGGCATTCACCGCGATTATCTTCATATCAAATACGCGGGGACGGATAAATTGTTCGTGCCGACGGATCAGGTGCAATTTCTTCAAAAATATATCGCGGGCGAGGACAGCGCGCCGAAGCTCAACAAATTAAATTCAACGGAGTGGGCGAAGGCGAAGGCGCGGGCGGCAACGGCGGTCGAGGACATTGCGGACAAATTGATAGAAATATACGCTCGGCGGCAGAGTTCGTCGGGCTTTGAATTTGCGGCGGACGATTTGACGCAGAAAAATTTTGAGGAAGCGTTTGCGTTCGAGGAGACGGAGGATCAACTCCGCGCGGTCGAAGAGATCAAATCGGACATGGAGAGCGCAAAGCCGATGGATCGATTGGTGTGCGGCGATGTGGGCTTCGGCAAAACGGAGCTGGCGATCCGCGCGGCGTACAAGGCGGCGATGAACGGCAAGCAAACGGCGGTGCTGGTGCCGACGACGGTATTGGCTCAACAGCACTATCAGACGTTCAGCGAAAGGTTTGCGGGCTTCCTGCCGACGGTCGACGTGATCTGTCGCTTTCGGACGGCGAAGGAGCAACATGAGACGCTCAAAAGACTGAAGGCGGGGCAAGTCGACATATTGATCGGGACGCACTCGATCCTCAACACCGATCGGGTAAAGTTTCGAGATTTGGGCTTGCTGATCGTCGACGAAGAACAAAGATTCGGCGTCAAGCAGAAGGAAAAAATCAAAGAATTGGCGGCGGGCGTGGACGTGCTGTCGTTGAGCGCGACGCCGATCCCGCGGACGCTGCATATGTCGCTGGTGGGGGCGCGCGATATGAGCGTGATCGAAACGCCGCCTGCGGATCGATTCCCCGTTCAGACGTATGTGATCGAGAACGACGACGGGATCATAGCGGAGGCGATCCGACGTGAGCTACGGCGCGGCGGGCAGATTTTTTTTTGTACAATCGGATTGAGACGATCGACAAAATGAGAGTGCACTTGGAAAATCTTGTACCGGAGGCGAAAATCCAAACGGCGCACGGGCAGATGGCGGACGAGTTCCTCGAGCAGGTGATGATGGATTTTTACGAGGGGGCGTTCGACGTGCTGTTGGCGACGAGCATCATCGAAAACGGGCTGAACGTGGCGAATGCGAACACGATGATCGTCTGGGACGCGGATCGCTTCGGGCTGGCGCAACTGTATCAGATACGCGGGCGGGTCGGACGGAGTCATCGAATGGCGTTTGCGTACTTCGTCTATCGAGAGGACAAAATTTTGACGGAGACGGCGGAAAAACGCTTGCACGCGATGAAGGAGTTCGCGCAATTGGGGGCGGGATTCAAGATCGCGATGCGGGATTTGGAAATTCGCGGCGCGGGAAATTTATTGGGGGCTCAACAGCACGGTCACATAGCGAGCGTGGGCTTTGAGATGTATTGCCAACTGTTGGAGGAGGCGGTCAATCGGCTGCGACAAAAAATGCCGACGCCGAAGCCGGACGATCCGACGATCAATTTGCAGATTGAGGCGTACATCAGCGACGGCTACATCGATGATGCGATGCACAAGATAGAAATCTATCAGCGTGTGGCGGCGGTGGAGTCGGACGAGGAGTTAGGAGAGCTGTTCGACGAGCTGATCGATCGGTTCGGAGAGCCGCCGGCGTCGGTGCGAAATTTATTGGTGGTGGCGCGGATAAAATTCATGTCGAAGGCGCTCGGAATTCAATCGATAGTCGAGCGCGGAGATCGATTGGAAATACAATTCGGCGGTAAATTTCAATCGCGCGGAATGATCAAAGTGGTGAACGCGTTCAAAGGACGGCTCGAGCTGTTGACAGACAAAAATATGATCCGATTGCGATTCGACGAGAATAAAAAACTTGAGTCGACGATGAAAATTCTCGAGTTGCTCTCGACTTCGACGGTGAAATAAAAATGAAAAAAAGTATTGCATTGTAAAAAATGATGTGATATACTTCAACCGCGAATGAAAAAGAAATGTGAGAGGACGACTTATATGGAATGGCTGAGGAAAATAACCGACTTCATAATGCCGATTGAAGTGATGCCCGAAGAGGAGCAGGAGAAGGCGGAAGTCAAAAAAGCGTCGGCGTCGGCGACCGAGGCTAAAAAAATTGAGATGCCGACGGCGTCGACGGCAACGACGGGCGCGCTCGAGAGTGAGGTCGGCGCGGTGAGGAAAGTTGCCGCGACGGGCGGAGGATACGGCAGCGCGCTGAAGTTCAGCGAACCGGCTCCTGCGACGACGGCGGCGGCTCAAGCTGCGGCGGTGCGTCCGCCGTTGACGGTGATCGACAGCAAATCGAAAGAGCTCAACGTCAAAATATATGCGCCGACGAGTTTTGATCAAGCGTCGGAGATCGCGGCGGAGATACTCAGCAAAAATGCGGCAGTCGTCAATTATGAATATGTAGATGCGCCGGTGCAATTGCGGTTGTGCGACTTCCTCAACGGCGTGTGCTACGTGACGGACGGATATACCGACAAGATATCGGAAAAAATCTTCCTGTATGTGCCGGACGGTGTTGAAACGGTAGACATCGCCGAGGCGGTCTCGACGATAGGCACCGCGCAATTGCGGCGCGGGGTGTTTGCGAGCTAAACATTGGAGGCGCCTCTTTAGTGGGGGCGCCTAAAATTTTTTTAACAATGCGTAATGCGTAATTGGGAGCGACGGAAAAAAATTTTTTCATTCCCGCCCACCCACCAGATCGGA